>NZ_JAPDCD010000024.1:0-76037 GCF_027705695.1 Aeromonas sp. QDB62
TCAGGCAAGGGGCAACAGTGGATCAAGGGATGATCGTCTCACTTTTTCCTGTCAATGCCATCTGGGTGAACAGTTACCCTCAAGGCGCAGCAGGAGCAGGCTCGCAATGCCCTGCGTCTGCTGCTGGGCCGCAGCAGCGGGCCGTTGGAGTATGCACCCGCTTCCCTTGCAAAGCAGACCATCCCTGAACTTGCGGTGGGTATCCCGGCCAATGTGCTGGCCCGCCGCCCCGACGTCAAAGCGGCCGAATTGCGGCTGCGCAAGACGCTGGCAAAAGGGGACGAGATCCGCACCAGCTTCTACCCCAGCCTGACCCTGACCGGCAGTGCCAGCACGGCATCCGATAGATTGGCGCAGGTGCTGCAAAATCCGGTTGGTACGCTAGGAGCCAGCCTCGCCCTCCCCTTCCTTGAATACAACCGCACCCAGCTCGCCATTGAAAGCTCCGGGCTGGATTACCAGATCGCTGAAACCGAGTTTCGCAAACAGCTCTACACCGCACTGGTGGAGGTGGAAGACAATCTGGCCGCCCGCCACTATGGCCAGCAGCGACTCGATTATCTGCAGGAGCAGTTGAGTTATGCCCAGGAGGCCGAGCGGCTGGCCAAGGCTCGCTTCCAGGCGGGTGCAACCGGCGTGCAAGCCTGGCTTGATGAGCAGAACCGGCTGTGGGATGCCCGACAAAGCCTGCTGGCCCAGCAAAAAGAGCAGCTCACCACCACCGCCAAAATCTATCGCGCCCTGGGTGGCAGCGATAGCGTGATGCCCCGCTAACGGTTCACTCGACTATTCCTCACCCAGCAATACCCCACTCTGCCAGCAGAGTGGGGCTTCCATCGCCATACACCATACAGACCCCCGATCTCACACTGCAGCCAAACTCCATTGCCCATCATCAAGAGGCAGTCATGGCAGCGCAGCCAATTACATGCATCGGTGACCCAGAATATCCCGGCCATACCTTGCGGCTCTCTCTATCCCTCACGCTCCCTGAACGGAGATAACGATTACCGGATATTCCATCAGCAGAGAGCTCGGCTCTTGCCAAGCGGCGCCCCGTGAATCATGAGATGACATATCCGAAGCGCATATCTGCACGACGCATACAAATAGCGATATCACGCAGTTAATCCTGCACGACAAAATTAATCGTAAACAACGAGTGATATTGAGCAAAGTAACAGTGAAGTGAAACGACGGTAAAAAGGATACAAGCGAGGATGTAGATAACAGTGGGGCGGAAGGCGGATTGGATAACAACGAGTAAAACGGCAAAAAATAATGCCGCCCTTGGGCGGCATTATTCGATTTCTAAACCTGACGAATTAGATCAGGAAATCGTTCAGGTCTTTACCCAGCGCTACTTGAGCAGCAATGGCTTTCGGCATACGGCCTTGACCGGTCCAAGTTTTCATTTGACCGTCTTCTTCATACTGATATTTGGCAGGACGCGGAGCACGCTTGCTCTTGGCAGCACCGGCAGAAGCCGCGGGAGCAGCAGCGCTAGCCAGCAGCTCGCGAGGATCAATACCAGCCTGCTGCAGCATTTCGGTAAATTCATTCAGCTTGCGCTGACGCTCTTCCTGTTCAGCTCGGTCCTGTTCAACAGAAGCAGCGCGCTCTTGATAAACCAGGTCAAACTTCTCTTTAGCTTCCAGCAGTTGCTCAAACGGCAGCTCACGAATAGCGGCGCGCAGACTGCGAATGTTCAGCAGAACTTTCAGAAACTCGTTCATTATTTCCTCACAAAAAAGTCGGTTACAGGGATAACCGTTTCAGAATAGCATGGACAATTCTCGACAACATACAGTTTTTCTATATTAACGTTCTTTTTTTCTTAATTTTCACCATTGAGATCGAGTGCGCGTCACTATCAATAACAAACAAGCTGAAATGCAGATCTTTGAGGTTGTAGGTTGATTACCATGTTGTGCACAAGAAAAGTCGGTATTTCAAGACTCATTAATTTCCAGTTCAGTATCCAACAGACTGACTCTGTGACCTGTTATATAAGCCTTGAGCGCTCATTTCTACCATATGCTCAGCATCATTTGGTAAGCCTGCGACTCTCCGTTTAGCCATGAGCAAGCCAGGATCCCACACAGTTCACCCGATGACGAGGAGTATGTCCCAATTGACCATCAATGTATGCAAAACCATCAATTAAAAACAGATAACCACATATAAATCATAATCTTGCAATCACACTGTGACTTTTCAATGTATGTATTTCATGACCAGTTTTGTAGATGTATGTACCAGAAAATAATCTGTTCAGATGCAGGTAATCCAGAAGGCAAGCAATAAAAAAGCCAGCCTTTGTGAAGGGCTGGCTTTCTACGCAGTCAAATAGAACTATTTATTTTTGGTTATATTCTTGCCTGATTGATCAACCCCGGTAATCACTGCCGTTGCAGCCGACCCAGTCAAAAGGGGCTCGGATGGATAGAGCTTAAGTGCTGCTGATCGCATCGCATTGGCTTCCTCCGTACGACCCAATGCATTAAGCGCTATCACCATATTGGCGTATATGTTGGCACGTGGTGTATGGCGTACGAATGCCTGCCCCCACTCCAGATAAGCTTCCAGTTCAGCCTTGTTACTTGTCTGCAAACCCACCATTAGACGAACCGAGTTCACATCAAACTCGACTCGGGTCAACCAAGCCATGGGATTGACAATATCGAGTAACAAGGTCGGCTCTTTATACCCACCCCGTTCGTACTTGGTAACTACCCAGGCGGTGTGAATTGCAGTGAGCATAAAGGGGACCACCAACAGCGGGATAGCGATCGCCATAAATCGCAGCAACAACCAGGGGCGGCACCCCATATCCCACCATGATGAGCAAGCACGGCTCGCCAATCTGATCTCTTCAATTTCGGTATCGATGATATAAATCAGCGTCAGCAGCAACCACCACAACACGATTGCATGGTAGAGAGGATATTCCGTCTGGGTATGGAGCAATATCGGTGTCACCAGGGCAAGCAGCCCCATGGCATTTACCCAACGGACACTCGCCAGACGCCATAATAATGCGCCGCCCATGATCACCATGCCGATCATAGGTGCAATGCCCCCCTCAACAGCCCAATAGAGAAACTCGTTGTGGGGGTGGTCGAGATTGTACTCAATCTGCACCATAGATGGATTCAGCGCTTTATCAGCCATGTAGTGATGGAGAAAAACAGATTCAAAACTGCCGTATCCCCAACCACTCCAGGGAGCCTGTGCAATTAGTTTTGCTGCATAAGGCCAATAAATAGAACGCATGCCACCAGACTGATAAATCTCCAACCCGCGCTTTGCTCCAGCCAGCCAATATTGTGAGAACAGGCCAATCGCTACAGCCAAAATAACCAGACCCAATATTCGCCATAACAGCCGCTGTCGATAAAGCTGAGGCATCAGTAGAAACAGTGCTAGCAGACCGCCTAACTGCCCCACTCGGGATTGCAAAACAACGAGCAGCAGTGCTGCAGATAGAATGACTCCATAGCGCAGCGCCATCAGCAAGCGACCACCCTCTCGGCGTAATTCCAGCCAGATAGAAAGGGCAATCCCAGTCGCCATAAACGTCGCCATCACGTTTGGCTGTTGAAAGATCCCGTAAGGGCGATTGGCTTTGGTGTCATAGCCAATCCAGTTACCTGGCGTCAACAGATAGAATTGCACCAGACCCAATACCGCCTCCATCGCGATCGCAATCAGCATGAGATAGAGCAAGCGATCACGCTGCTGCCGATTAAAGCGCCATTGATAGAGCCCAAACAAAAACAGCAGACCAGCAAAAAGCCCCAGTAATCGGGGAATGGCATAATCCTTGAGTACAAATCCTGGATAGAGCATTGGGAGCAGCAGCAAGAGTGCCCCTACCCATAAGCCAGCCTGCAATGGAGAAAAGACCAGACGCTGGCGTAACGTCACCTTCCACAATCCCAACCCGATAGCCAGACTGGCGAAAATCCATCCCCACGCATTAAAGGGCAGATAGAGCCCAGCACCACCTGGATTGTGCATAAAAAAGTGCATACCGAACAACCAATAAGCGATAAAGAGTACGCCAAACACACCATTTATGTTTTTAATCATCATGCATTCCTAGCATAATTTCTTCAGATTGCCATATTTCTTGGGTAGATAATAAAAGAGCGAGCAGTTTACAACTGCTCGCTCTGTTTTATGAAGAAAGATCGGCCTTATGGCAACTTTCGATTACTGCAACTCTGTCAAACCGTAAAGACCACTCTTGCGGCTCAACATCTGGCCTCCATCCCGTGTCAAAGGAACCCACCCAATACTTCCTTTCGCGGTTGTTGGTTTGAGCAGCATCAAATCAAAAGGTATCGTGACATAAATTCCTTTAGTAAAACTACCTTCACCATACTCGTCCGCAGAGACATCTGTAAATGTTGCATATCCCCCCAAGATAACGCCCGAATCAAACCGTTTGGAGAAGTCGAATGTAGCGCCTTTGTCACCAGCTAAATACTGACCAACGGCGACTTTGGCTGTGACATTACTCATGAATGGTAACTGCCAATAAGCAGTAACATGTCCGGTCATCACATCGTAATCAGCCATTTTCAGGGTGTTGTTCCAGTCTCGCTGTTTCACCCAGTTGGCATCAACGCCAATGGCCCAAGCCTTACCATATGGACGATAGAGTACCTCACTCCCCACGCCTGCATACATCATCTCCAAATATCCCCCATAAACTTGCCCGTACCAATCTTGAGAAAGTGGTTGCATATGGGTTAACTGCAAGTTGTTGAGTAATACATCTGAGGAATCTACATACTCACGAATCCACGTCCGAACTCGTGGTAAGGCCGCGCCATCTGGAGGAGGGGCTTTATAATTGAACTCATCGTAGTTATTCGCCAGATTGACAAACAGCGTACCCTGCAAGCTGTTGTTTTCATTTATACGCCAATCAGCATTGGCATTAATGCCTAACTGATACATATAGAAAGACTCTGCACCACCAAATGATTGCGTCAGATCTGGATCAAAAGAGTATGAAAAAGCTTTGCGCTCAGAGGCATAGATGGGTTTCCCCTGAATTTTTCCTGCAGCCTGCACCGTCGATTTTTCATGCTGTTCGTCTCCCAATACCTGTACCACATTTGCACGACGAACAGATGGGAGATCGATGCGGGTCTCTTGTAACTGGAAATTCGCCTTACGTTCAACGACATTAAGTTCATCGACCGTACCAGGCAAATAATTTGCGGCTAACAAAGAGGCTCTCTTCATCGCCTCACTCTCATCGCGATACTTGCTCTGCGTACCGATGACAGTCACAGTATTGCTAGTTGTGTAAAACTCAGTATCTTGCCAACCAGCATTATCTTTCAAATCAGCGGTTAGCGCTTGCCACTTCACGTCCGTCATGATGGCTGGAACTTGGTCAGGCTGATAAATGGGTCTCGGCTGGTCAATATGAGCTGGTTTCATATCATTAAAGTTAGTCCGAAAAGTCACCCCCCACATCAAGGTGTTTCCTCTCTGCCAGCTAAGATGACTATCCAGATTATCGAAAACGCGGTACACAGCCCCTATATTCCAAGGTGAATTTTGAGATATATGGCCAGCAAACTCTTTGCTATAATCATTGCCATCATATTCCAACTTCAACCTAAGTGGTTGCCATGGTGTTTGATACTCAACACCACCGAAGAGTGCTGCTGGCCCATGAAACAAGCTATCAAACTCAAACTTACCACCATTACCGGAGAAGCTATTATTTCTTTGACACCAGCTATCTTTATACTCACAAAATGGGTTTTTAATATTACCACTTTCGGCCATATTTCCCCAGCCGATACCGATAGTAAAATCAAATGGACCATAGCGTTTGCTAGCCGTCACAAACTCACTGTCAAAGAGACCGGTCCCCATTAAATCTCTAAATCCCACGGAAACCTGTGGCAGATAGTTAGATTCTTGCCAAAGACGGAACTTGAAATCCATTCCTTTGTCTTTATAGGTTTGATCACCACTAAACTCTTCGTACGGACTATATTTTTTTGTTCTTACGTCTGTGTATCTTAGTGTCGCTTCAAACCAATCAAACGGCTGCGCGGAGATAGACCATCTACGATATTGGTCATTATCAACATAGTTGGCACTGAATTCACCTGTTTTTGCCATTCGTGCGGTAGGCATTTGCAGCAGACCCACCCCACCGAAATCCCCCTGTGAGGGACCATAAGGATCAATAACAGACTCTGCAGCACAAACAGCCCCGGAAACAAAGATCGCAATATATTTCAATTTAGGCAACATCATTCTGGTACTCGATTAGCAAGCAGATTGGCAATACGAATGTTGATATCTCTATACTGCTCAGGAAGGAGCTGGGCATCAAAACCGACAAACAGCGTGGCACCCGCCATAGGTTCACGATGCAGTTTGTTCCAGTTAGCTACAGGAACGCGGCTGATAGATCCGTCAGGCTGGATCAGGAATGCTTCATTCTGCGCAGCGCCTGCCAACAAGCGGTAATCCTGCCAATAGCTTGCCAAACTAGCCCCTGATTGAAGAGGCTGTTTACTACGACCGTTAATCAGTCCCACGAAGTAGATAAAGTCGGGTCTTGAAGCAACAAAGAGGGTGTACTGTCCTTTTAACAGTGGATTACCATTCGGATCAATTCTGGACTTGGCAGGGTCTAATGCGATTGACAAACGGCCACTGACAGGAACTTTATCCAGTTCTTGTAATAGCTGTTGAGTTGACTGGATCAATGCGCCTTTGTCACCCTCTCGCATCCAAAATACTTGGAGTGCTTTAAGATCCTTGAGCAAATTCTCTTTAGTCGTCTGGAACGCTGTGATTGTCTTTTCATTAGCTATTTGTGCAGTACGCCAATATATATCCTTAGGCAATTTAACATTAAATAACAGGTCTGCAAGTCTGGCTCCATCGTGAAACTCAATCTTTGCTGTAGAATGACGTTCAAAAATCACGTCTACATCAGTTTGAGCCAAAGCAAAAAATGGTATGAGACCGATCATCAGGTATTTTTTCATAATGCGTACGGCTTTAATATTGTCATTTCAATCACCGGTAAGTCCGGTCCCAATTGCTGCTGGCTTTTTAAGATTCTGCCCGTACTGCGCTCAAACCAATAGTAGTTATGCCAAGAGTTCTGACTCAGTCCGAAACTGACCAACTCGTCAACCAACATAACATCATGTGATTTATCAAGGATTAACAACTTTTCCGGCACTGCGGATATAAACTTAGCCTGCATGTTATATCCACTTACATAGTCTTTTTCCCATTCGGCATTATACTGCCAACGCATAGTATCGGGATTAAAAACCTCATCAGGTGCATTTGCCATTTTTTGCAATGGATCAGGCCAAGATGATGCCACTAAATACAGATCATTTTCCAAACCCACCGTCTTGTACAGCCGACCTGCTTTGGTAATAAAAAGCTTGTTATCCGAACTAACCCAGCTCAATGAGCCATCAGGATCTGCAAACGCAAGCACTATCAATGCCTGTGGGTTATCACCCACTCGCAGATAGGCACTGGCATAAGGCAACTCACGCACTTTTTCAGTCGTGACCTCCACATCATCCACCCCCAAAAAGGCATAGCGGAGCGTTGCATAGGTATCAGTACTGGTGGAGGAACAGCCACTCAAGAGTAACAATCCCCAAGGTATAAACAAACGAAGAGAAAACATAGACGGGTCACTCAGTGGAATTGGAAAATAATTGCAAAGTGACAAAAATAAGGCCGCCAATATGGCAGCCTTATTGCAACATAGAAAAACTTACTTTTTGGTAGAAGTTGTAGTGCTGGTACTGGTACTGGTGGAGTCGTCATTTGCATTAGAAACAACAACAGCAGCCAGAGCTGCGGCACCGACACCAACGGCAACCAGAGTAGTCGTACCCACAGCCGCGGTGCCAGCTACGCCAGTGGAACCAGCAGCAGTACCTGCAACTTCTTCAGCTGCAAATGCATTTGAAGAGAGAACCAACAAAGCAGCCAGAGTCAACGCTGATTTTTTCATTACTAATTTCCTTATTTAAACATGACTTAAAGTACTAATAGGATATCTTGAAACAGACCAATTGACCAGAGTGAGTCGCTCAGATGAACCCTCTCATCAGTGGCGAGGTGAACGACCGATTGCATGGCGTACCAGCACAATCATAACACCTAACATGCCACCAAGCAGAGTCCCCAATACGGCGATCAACGCCCGTTTGGGTTTCGCTTTTTCCTCAGCCACCACTGCAGGATCAAGGGTTTTAAACACGTACTCTTGGTTCACTTCAGTCAACATCAAGGTCTTGGTCTGATCCTCAATCAGTTGATAGAACACCTTCTGCATGTCTGCGACCGGGGTTTTCTCAAGCTGTGCTTTGAGATAGGTAATGTTACGTGTCGCATCAGTTTGATCACGCAGCTTCATGGCCTCATTGAGATCGGCAACCAACCAATCAACCCACTGCTTGGCACGCTTCGGCGAGTAGTAATCTACCGCAACCGTAACCAGCCCCGATTTGGCATCCTGGCTGATACTGGCAATATCGCGAAATGCCTTGATCAGCTCCCAGTCCGTTGGTTCAACCGACTTGCCAGGAGGAACTTCACGGACCCACTTTTTGCCGGTGACATCATAGACGCCTTCATCAATTACCAATTCACCGGTCGCCTTGTCCGCTTTGACGACAGCCATCAACGGCACTTCCAGCTGATGTTGACGAATAAAGTGACTTAAGAATTGGCGGGATTTCCCGATCTCAACCGCAATAGCCGTCTTGTCCGAACCGCCACCACTGAGATTTACGCCAGCCAAACTGGCAAGACCGCCAAACTGGGCAGCCATGGCGGCCAGCCCACCTCCTTGCTGCTCGGCAGAAGGTGCTAGCAACGCCTCTGAGCGATAAATATTGGGCAATGATATTGCAACAACAACGGCTATCACCGCCCCCACCAAGGTAGTGGCGACTATCCACCACTTACCACGCCAAAGCGCCGCGAATAATTCACGCAAATCGATCTCATCTTCCCCCCCTCCATTCATTGCTACTGGCAAGGGTGGGTGTTCTTTTACTTGTGTCATAACAAACCGGATCTCAGAAGAGTCAGGTGGCCTTCACCACCTGACTGAATGGGTTGTCAAATGAACGATACCATTACTTGATTGCACTCCACGCGACACCCAGTTGGTAGAGGATCTGGGTTGCAGAGGTCATGATACTCAGGTTATCCAGATAATCAGAATCTACTGGTACCACGATGGTATCCCCCGGCTCCAGGCTCTTGCGACCACCAAACCAGCTATCACCCGGCAGCGTCACACTACCATTGGCCTTGATCACGTAGATACGGTCGGTATCAGCCTGTTTCTTGGTTCCCCCGGCACGACTCAAGTAATCACTAACACTCAGGTTGCCATCGTAAACGTGGGAGGAGGGGAACTGCACCATCCCCTGAATAGAGACCACATTTTGTAACGCAGGCACATAAAGCTTGTCGCCATCTTGCAGCATCACATCAGCCTGCTTGTCACCAGACAATATCGCCGGCATATCGATGGTCATGCGACCGACAGCCTTGCTGTTTTCCAGCTGATTAACCACCGTCATAGCCTCTGCAGGCGAGCTGGTGTAGTTGGCGATACTGGATTGACGACGCAGTGTCATCGTCGCGATCTCTTGCTTTAGTTCATCACGCAGCAAAGAGATGCGCTCAGCTTCCTGCTTACGCAGCGCCTCACGGGCAAAGACTGTACCATTTGGATTGGCATAGGAGGTAATGCCACCGACACGTTGGATCAAATCCTGCAAACTTTCTCCACGACGAACCGTATAGGTACCGGGATACTTCACCTCACCAAACACCTGAACAGTTGCCTCTTCACGCCACTGAGGATGAGGCAACACATTCAAGCTGTCTTTTGATTGCACCAACGGCGAACCGGTTACCCGATTTGCTGTTGCCAAATCCAGACGCTGATTTTCAATTGCAATATCATTCCCTCGCTCACTCACGCGAGATAACTCAATCACATTCGCTTGTTCGTTAAACCCCCCCGCAGCCATGATCAAATCATGGGTATGGCTATAAGGCGTCAAGGGATAGATACCCGGATATTTAACCTCACCACGCACTTCAGCAATCTGTACCGGTTTACCTTGTGCGGCTTGTGCTTTCAAACGCTCAATAACCGGAGCGAGCAAAGCTTGACGAGAAGCCCCGACCATCGCCTCAGTCTTGGTCGTGCCAGACACACTAGCCAGAGTCATCTTATCTTCTTTAGCCAGCTGAGCACGGCTACCATCGGCACCAGTGCTGTTATCTACCGCATCGACTTGCTGCTCAATGCGTTGGTTAGCCTGATTGTTGATACTTGTCGAAGAGATCTGAGTGCTCGCCAGCTGCTTCAGCCGGTCGGTTGCATCATTGCTAAAAATAAGCACCTGATCCCGAGGCTGCAAACGAATGTCATCTTCCCCGCCCGGCATTTGCAACGCACGGCCCAGATTGAATTGCAGCACCTCGATATTACGTTGGGCATCCAACTCACGTACAACCAAGGCATAATTCAAGTCAGTGACCGATGTCAGATCGCGATCGGCACTTTGCAACACACGACTGATCCGTATCCCAGGCTGAAAGCTAAATACCCCCTCACGAACAACAGCACCTTTTACTACGATCGCTTGGCTATACTCGGTACTGCTCGGCTTGACCGAGATCTTGTCACCATCACACACGACAAACTGACGATCATGCTGATTGGACAAGTTCAGGTTAAATACCCGCATCCCAGTTTCACCATAACGTGTGACCGAGACCTCTTTCAGTGCAGCGGCTTTCATACCACCTGCGAGTCCCAGTACATTGACCAGGGCCGCAGGGCTACTCAGTTCATAAATAGCAGGGCGTTTCACCAGACCATCGATACTGATCTCACTCCCTTTCGCAGGGATAAAAACCGTATCACCAGAGCGCAGACGGATATCCTGGCTGGTGTCACCCCATACCAACATCTTGTAGAGGTCAACATCGATAACTTTCTGCCCTGCACGCTTGACCTGGATCTTGCGCAGCGATCCCACAGTGTCGATACCACCTGCGGCTTGCAAAGCCTGGGTCACTGTCGCCATGCCATTGACGTTGTAGGCACCGGGGCGATAGGCATCGCCCATCACAAAGACCTGCATGGTGCGCAAAGCACCAAAACTGATAAACGCCTCTACACCAATCTTTTGCTCTTTGATCCGGTTTTCCAGTTCAGTACGTAGTTGCTGGAAAGTCTGACCACTGGCAGCAATAGGGCCAAGTGATGGGAAGTCAATAAACCCCTCACGACCAATCGCAAGGCTGTAATTTGCATTCTCTTTGCCATAAAGCTGAACCCGAATCTCGTCACCCGGGCCCATCACATAATCATCGGCAACCGGCATATCTACCACAGGCGCATCGGTCAGCGGTTCACCGGCAAACACGCTATAGCCAAAAGGCTGTAATGCCCCCTCTTGCGCCGCCCCGGCAACCAAGGGCCGTTGAGATGCCTGGCTGTAATCCACTTCACGTGGAGCCGCCACAGGCGCAGTGTTGACCGGTGTGACACTGCTTTGGCTGTTACTCCCTCCCAACTGGGATGGGTCGATACCATACTGAGCGGCCAGCGCCTGCTGCTGGGCAGGAGACAACTGTTTAAATTTGGCCATCATCTCAGGCGTAATTTGTGGCGCCGCCATAAGCGGCAAGCCCACCAAAGCCAGAGAAAGAAGCAATCCCTTTTGATTCATCTTGATAAAATCCACCACATACAAAAATATTGATGCCACCCACGGCATAGGCAGGCGGCATCATAACAAAAAGCGCACAGATTAGGACAATGCATTAAACAGGAGACCTAGAAAATGCTTCAGCCTGACGTTAATCGTTACCAAACAGATCGCGGGTATAGACCTTGTCAGCAACATCGGCTAACTCAGACACCATGCGGTTAGCCAAAATTACATCACAACTCTCTTTGAACTCGGCAATATCTGTGAGCACTTTTGAGTGGAAAAACTCCGGCTCTTTCAAGGTTGGCTCATAAATCACCACATCAATACCCTTGGCCTTGATACGCTTCATTACCCCCTGAATGGCAGAGGCACGAAAATTATCGGAGCCCGTTTTCATTACCAACCGATATACACCAACCCTCTTGGGATTTTTACGGATCACCGAGTCGGCAATAAAATCCTTACGGGTAGTATTGGAATCGACAATCGCCCGGATCAGGTTATTCGGTACCTTGTTGTAGTTGGCCAACAACTGCTTGGTATCTTTCGGCAGGCAATAACCACCATAACCGAATGAGGGGTTGTTGTAATGGCTACCAATACGTGGATCCAGGCCGATGCCATCGATCACCTGACGGCTGTCAAGGCCATGGTGCTGAGCATAGGTGTCGAGCTCATTGAAAAAGGCGACCCGCATGGCCAGATAGGTGTTGGCAAACAGCTTGATGGCTTCGGCTTCAGTACTGTCGGTAAACAGCACAGGCACATCCTGCTTGATTGCCCCTTCCAGCAGCAGATTGGCAAATACCTGAGCCCGTTCACTGCGCTCGCCGACCACGATGCGAGACGGATGCAAGTTGTCGTAAAGCGCACGCCCTTCACGCAAGAACTCCGGCGAGAAGATCAGATTGTCACACCCCAACTCTTCACGTAGACGAGCAGTAAACCCGACCGGAATGGTGGATTTAATCACCATCACCGCATCAGGATTGATGGCCATCACATCCTTAACCACGGATTCGACCGTGCTGGTATTGAAGTAATTGGTCTCGGGATCGTAATCAGTTGGCGTCGCAATAATAACGAAGTCAGCTCCGTGATAAGCCTCTTCCTTATTAATGGTAGCGAGTAAATTGAGATCATGGCTGGCCAGATAGCTTTCAATCTCTTTATCAACAATAGGAGAGCGCCACTGATTGATAAGCTCAACCTTGCTGACTATAACATCAACAGCCACTACCTCATGGTGTTGCGCTAGTAATACCGCATTGGAAAGGCCGACATAGCCTGTACCAGCTATAGCAATTTTCATTATTATTTCCTGTACTTTATGAAACCATTGACGGCGTACCACCCAAAATACCATGCACTCTGTAGAAAATTTAAACCTACTACATCACGATACAAACGCCACTGATAATGTGCAGCATTAATTTTATTCTGCGACATGCCACTATCAGTACGATAATGTGCCAATACCTCTGGAATACCATAAGCTTCATCGCACAACCTAAGTAACTTAAGCCAGAGTCCCATATCCTGACGCTTGCGAATAAGTGGCATAGTTTGGCGCCCTAACATTTCGGCGTTGTACATAGCAGTAAGACAACCTATTACACACCCTTTAAGCAATTTATTGTAAGTGACGCGCATTGGCGGCATAATCACACCACCTAATCCCGCATCAGAAAATTTTTGGTAACCAGTGTATGTGAACACCACACCAGTTTGTTCCATATAAGCAACTTGGGTGCTAAGTTTATTTGTCAACCAGAGGTCGTCTGCATCTAAAAATGCAATATATTTACCTTTAGAGCGATTAATTGACTGATTTCGAGAAAATCCGGCACCAGAATTAACAGGATTCACTTCAATGCTAATACGGGGATCATTAATTGCTAATTCCCTTACCAATTCAATAGTGTTATCAGTGGAGCAATCATCAGTGATCAATAACTCCCAATGAGCATAAGACTGCTGCTGAACACTTTTAATACTACTTAAAACCGTAAGTGCAGAATTATAAGTCGGCATTATAATAGATACTATTACTTCATTATTCATGCTGTATAATCTCATTTGACCTTATCAATCTAACAGGCACACCCGCATAAAATGAATCACTATTTAACTCTCCTCTAACTAATGAATTAGCGCCGACGAGAACACCTTTACCGATTAAACTTCCTGCTGTAATTGTGCAATTACCTCCAATCCATGAACCAAAACCGATATGTATATCACCAGCAACACTAGGACCAAATCGAAAAGATCCATTTAATTTTGTATGATTGCCAGCAACAACTACAGTTTCATGTCCAATCATTACTTGATCACTCAGAAAAACTTTGCCTCGCGCATTTATAACTACACCACTAGCTATATATACATCGCTTCCTAATTTTATATTTTCCAGTCCAAGCAGTCTGACAGAGTTAGCAATCTGGATATTTTCACTTGAAGTTTTAAATGGCAGAAAATAGAGCCACCCTCTAAAACGCATGGTAATTTTCATGTCTGGTATAAAAAAGGTAATTAGCCAAACAAACCAGCTGTATAACAACAATAACTTATGTTTCACTAGCCACCCCATGTAATTTTAAAATACGTTCGATATCAGAAAGCCAGTATTCTTGCAAAGATTGTGCGGCCATCGATACAGCACCAGCATACAGCTTATTATATAACGTGGCGTCATCAACAAGCCGTAGCAAACTAGCATATAGCTGTTCTTGATCGCCTGGTGGAAAAATAAAACCATTTTCCTCATGCTTAACAAATGCATTTATCCCACCAACATTAGCTACGACCACGGGCTTGTGATGCGACCATGCTTCCATAATTACCCGCGGGAAACCCTCGTAAAAATTATTAGAGGGTACGACGACTACATCATGCCTATCATAAAGTTGGGATAATTGATTATGTGGCAACTGCCCAGTAAATAATACCCGATGAGCTAAGTCTAATTTTTCACAGTATGCTTTTGCACGTTCTAACTCAGGGCCACCACCAGCGATGG
Organism: Aeromonas sp. QDB62; assembly: GCF_027705695.1. NCBI lineage: Bacteria > Pseudomonadati > Pseudomonadota > Gammaproteobacteria > Aeromonadales > Aeromonadaceae > Aeromonas > Aeromonas sp. QDB62. The sequence continues at coordinate 14,806 of NZ_JAPDCD010000024.1, forward strand.
AAAAATTAAAGCGATCTCCTAGTCGCTTGGCAACATCCAACAAGTCGAACACACCTTTATCTGTAACAATACGTCCCACAAATAGGATTCGTAATTGATTCTCTTGATAAGTGATGATTGGTTGATGTGTTGGAGGTTTCACCATGACATCAACAAACTGGTAAGTATGATTAGGTGCAACTTTTTTACTGAACTCTTCGAGCACATCACCAGTGCATAAATTGATGGTGTTAGGATGTTTGCATATTTGTCGCAATTTATATCGCAAAAAACGTGATACTAAAAAGCCAAAACTTTTTTCAAAACTGGAATATTTGGCATCACGCCAAGTATTAGAGGCATCCGCACACATATGGTGCAGAACGGTTTGACCGGCAGCTAAAGCTCTTAAGCCAAAAAAAATGCTGCCTATTGATGGTGTTCTTATCCAGAACAACTCGCCTTTATGCCTAGCAATCACCGCATCCGCTGCAGCCATGAATTGTGGATAAAAGGTTGGCTTTAATAATGATTTAAGTAGAAACTCTTTGGTTGACCTATAATTAGGTGCTGGATAAATGTGGCTCAGAGCAACAGTGGTACTATAACCGCCACGCAATTGCGTAACATCCTGCATCGGCGAAAAAACATAAACGTTTTCAGGACCTACGCAATCCTGTAAAAATGCAACTGACGTTGGACTGGTATAAGCAACACCGTGATGAACATCAAATGTCTCACCGACAAATGCAATTATTTTTTTCATTATAGATCACTTTTATTAAAATGGTTTTTATAAAAATGGAATAAGACTCTTAATCTAAAATAAATATTCCTATGCATTCCTTTCTTATAAAGATTGTTACTAAATACCATCTTGAGCCTAGAAGATATTTTTCCACCAGAGTGAACCGCATCCTCTAACACTTTTACCGCTTTAATTGGTATATCATTATCTTTGAATATCTGATAAAAAATAACAGCATCATCAATATAGGAATGCTTATCGCGCATTCTAAGCGTGCTTTTTATCGAGCGTTTAAGTCTTGACAAAATTGTAGTAGATGCACCAATAGCATTATTATTGTGCTGTCTATAAAGAATTCCAATATTGTTAACTGTTCTGATTTCACCAAACACAGCTGCAATCATCAAAACCCACAGGTCATGAATACTCACCTTCCATGCAATTGGATTATGGAGAGATTTTTCTATTAAGTTGTATAATTTTTGGTTGAAAACCATCGCACAGCCAGGGATATTATTATCAACTAGCAGCTGACCAAGTTCTATATTTTTACTACATAGTAGTACATCACGCACACTATTGAGATTAACATCAGCTACAGTATAAGAACAACAGACTAGGCATGCTTTATCGTTATTGACAGCAGCGATCATCGCAGTTAATTTATCTTTTATCCAAACATCATCTTGATCACAGAAAGCATAGAAATCATACCCTTTAACCTGTTCTAGAACAATGAGTTTGAAAAAGCTATGGGTTACACCAACATTCCCACCTTTTATTAAAAAAATATTTTTATGTGCATCTGCATATTTAGATATTATATCTGTTGTTTTATCTATTGAGCCATCATCACGAATAAAAATATCAACTCTGGCATTTTCACATTCTTGTGCTAAAAGTGAATTTATTTGTTCAGATATATATTTAACACCATTAAATGATGATAAAAGAATTGCAACTTTAACCATAATAAAGACCTTTATTTTTATAAACAGCTTCTTTCCTCAGCAGAAACCCCACAAATAAAACGATATAAAACAAATAAAAATAATCTGGCCGCTGATAAAAATTTAGCGTAAGGATAAATAACCAAAAGATGAAAGAATAAACTGCATTTTTACTTTTTATAAAATCACTCTTTAACCTATGGGTCGAAATAAAAACAGAGAAATATGATAAAAAAACCATGCAAAAAATAGCAGTGAATCCAAAATAACCATAGTCATAAATACTTGAAATGAACGATGATATGTCGCAACCAGTGCTTTGAGTCGCGCCGTGTTCGATACCGAAAATATAATGCCCTGGCATATTATTTTGATATGCACTTGAAAAGCAGCTGCTTACTCTATTATTGCCGGAGCTAAGCTTATAATCAATAATTGGTTGAAGTGAATTAATTATATTATCAGGTAAAGAGCTGATAACAATTAAGACAGAAATCGAAAATGATATAAGCGATAGTGTAGCCTTCTTTAGGCTCAAATTAACCATATATCTCATTATAAAGAAGACAAAAAAAGTGGTTGATAATGATAATAGCCCACTTATTACCATTATCAATTTCTTCCATTTACTATCATCCTCATTCAATGTCAACAGAATAAGACCAGAAATAGTGCCTACGACACCTGGCTCATCAAATATAGACTGAAATCTATACATATCAGAACTGTTTGCTGATGTCATGATCAGTAATCCATATACACTTTTAAATGAAATACCATTTTCAATTTTTAGTGGATGGATTGAATTAATAGTATCAGTAGCATGAACAAAGCCAAAAACATATGCAATATAAAGTATTATCCCGATAAGGAATATAATACTGAATAATGAGACCGACGTTTTAAATAAGAAAAAATAATACTCTAATTTTAAGTTAATGAATGAAATAAGAAGTATCAAGCCACCAAAATTTAAAGCTACAGGAGCAGAATATAGTAAATAAAGCAATACGTATATGCAGATAATAAGACCAGATAATATTAAACGATTCAACGATGTTGAATACATTCTAAAAATCAAAAAAGACAATGGCAAAACCAAAGCGCACAATTTATATACAGCTAACCGAAGTACGTCATTCTCAGTTACCCAACTCATTGATGATAGGGATAACATAAAAAAGACTATCGAAATACAATAATATTTAACACTCATAATTGATCGCGCTTTATTAATTAGGTGATTCCATTTTTAACTAGAGAAAGCCTAGTAGCTGCTTACTTTTAACATCTGGTACACGATACAGCATTTCTATTTGCTCTAAGCTTAATGTAGTTATATCAATAGAACCGACATCAACAGTGCTCATTATTGATATCACATCGTCACTAAATCTCATTTTGATTAGCCTTGCGGGGTTGCCCCCAATGATTGAATATGGAGGAAATGATCTCGTCACCACACTACCCGCAGCGACAACAGAGCCTCGACCAATGTTCACACCAGATAGTATTGTTGCACCAAAACCAATCCACACATCGTTCTCTACTATAATACTACCTTTTGAATAAGAATCATAAACATCGCTTGGACTTAACCTTAGCTTAGCCATTACTGGATATGTCATAAACCCTGTTGTGACATGGTTACCGCCCAAAATAAAAGTAACATTTTTAGCAATAGAAACATACGAGCCTATTTTTAGAAATTCATTACTAGCCCCCCAAGACAATATATTCAACTCACCATATGTTTTATTACCTATGGTGACTTTTTGGGGATTGAAAATCGTTTTTACTGTTGTCTCATTGTGACTATTTTTACTTCTCCAACGCCCTTTAAAATAGTAGAGTTTTATTTTCTTGATGAACATCCCCACAACCGATCTAATCATTTAGCCCCCTTTAAAATACTTATTATTTTAAATAAATTCTTTCGGCTTTTTACAACACCAAATAAAACTATAACAAAAAATGTAAAGTCGTTTTTTAATAGCGAATATAATGTTGGTAAAAAACGATTCATGAAATTTGTCGACTGTACGGCAGCTGCTTCAAAATATATTTCATTAAGAATATCTTGGCTTATATTGTAGCTATTAATACTATTTAACTTCATTGATTCTGGATTTTCTATAAGCACTTTAAAGCTTTCATTAAAATTAAGTTTATTCATTATTGTATTTTTTAAGCTCAATGCTCTAATCTGTCGATATTCTTTATCTTTTATCAACTTTCGTAATTCTTGGTAAAAATCATCCTTGTCGAAAAAAGTTAACTGAATATTCTTATTTTTTAGTGGAAATAGTGTTTCGATGATATTTATTGGTAAATCTTCACGAGTATACTGAATAAGCGGTACGTTATACTCCGCAGCTAACTGTGACATTAACCCACCTGAGATCGGGTAAGAACCGACATATATATCTATATTTTTAAAAATTGAAGATATATTATTCCTATTACCCAACATAAAAACTCTATTATGGTAATTATTATCCATAACAAACTTATTAAATGTTCTCCTATTACCATCACCGGCGATAAATAAACCTACTTCATGGTTTTCATCTAAAACCCGCTTCATTAAATTAAAATATTCACCATTGTCACCATCAAACTTATATAATGCACCACCCGAAAAAATTTTTATTTTAATTTCCTCACTAACATTAGGAAATTCTTCAAAAGAATCATTTGAGGTCGTTATAGGATAAAATGGCAAATGCAATATTTTATCTACATGAACTCCCCTGCAACCACTAGAGATCTGTGCGCCATATGATCTAAATTCTATTAGATAATCTAAACATGATGTTCCTAACCAAAATGCATGATCTGTTAAGTTTATTTGATAACGTTTAGCTCCATCATAACAAGACCATGCAGCCACGCCAACAGCATCATTCGGTTTCATATGTAAAAAGACATGGCTTGGAGAGAGTTGCTTTATAAGCGAAATCAATTCAAACAATTTAGCTTCTGGTGATTTTATTTTCGATATATCAATAATTTTTGCGTTTTCACATGACAGTAACTCGTTTTTTATATCAGGATTTTTTGTTAAACATTGATCGCTGTTCAAAATAAATACAAAGGGTAATCTAGCATGCTTAATAGCTCTAATATACTGCTGTGTTAATCCCCTTGAGTCATAGGCAAAACAATCATAAAAAACTATCTTACTCGTGAAATGATCCAAATCAGAAAAAATTTTAAACTCACTAGTTTTTTTTTCAAAAAAATCCTTTCCAATATTTTTACATAAAAATTCAAGATCACTATCTTCATATCTAAAATTATAATAGTTTGCTATACCAGCAGCAACAGATATACATTTAAGAGCGCTGTTATAAGATTTAGCGATATATTCTTTATCTGCTATGCGTTTTAATCTTTCATAAGATGCAACAACACTGCTATTCATTTTACATCCACAGTCAATAAATAAAAATAAAATTCATATCTTAAATATAATTTACTTCGCATATCTATGAACACCAAAAAACATTAAAATAAAATAAAATAAATAATTTATCGTATAAGCTATATTTGCCCCCATGACACCATATTGCGGTACGAGAAAAAAAGTTAATATAACAAAGCTCATTGTGAATACTATTTCTGTTGTCATAAACCATCTTGTAGCACCACGTGAGATCATGGGGTAAGCATACAGCCAAGCCAATATCTTGATTACATCACCAGTTAATTGAATTGCAAACAGGTCACGAGCACTGCGGAATGCCTCTGTGAACAGCAGTGAAATCGCTACATCACGCAGTAAATAAACACATAATGCCATAGAGACGACAATTGGGACTACTATGCATGCAGTTTTATGAATTTCACCTATTATCGCGTCGATGCCAGTTAATGAAGCCAAACGCGGTAAATAATAGGTGCCAAGCGACATGGTGATTACCCCCAAATAGACTTCAGAGATTTTATAGACCGCTTGCCATTGACCTGTAGCCTCCCAGCCTACTTGATCAATTAAGATGTTGCGCACAAAGATCATGGATATCGGCACGGTTAACGCACTCGTTATCGCCATCAGCATATATTTGCCAATATCTTTGCGGGCTTGGGAGTCCACTGCGCCCCACCAGTAATGCAATTTAAACCAGGGCTGACGTAGGTTAGCAATTAACATCACCAGGCCAATCAAGGCGCTTTGTAGCGCGGCAGCTAATAGTGCACCCTCGATGTTGTGCAAGGCGATCATCGTCAGCATTACGCCGCCCGAAATCAGCGCCGATAACATCCCAAGACCGACATAACGTCGATATAACTGCTGACCGTTAATGACCGAATTACACAAAGTACCAACGGCAGCAAAAGGCAACACACTCAAGCTTGCCATCACTACCCAAGCAAGGTTGACATTTTTAAATAAACTGTTGGCAATCGGCTTGGCAAATAACAACCCAACCGGAATAGCAATAGCTGAAATAATTAATACCCAATGTAGCGCCGCTCGCCACCAAGGGGAGCAAGCATCAAATCCTTGATCCTTATTTTCAGCAGTAAAACGCACCACGCCGCTGCCTACGGGCGCATTAATTATACCATTTAAACTACCGACTAAGCTTTGCACTTGACCTAACATTGCCATACCGGTGGGGCCAGTATAAATGGCCACCACCTTGGCAATCACAAATCCCATCACCATGCGTAGCAGGGTTAATAACCCCGTCATGGCGGTGACTTTGAGTAAACGTCTCATCCAGCAAACCCATTGATAGCAGCAATCACTTGCTTAACCGCAGCATCACTCATAGTCGGGTCGAGCGGAATAGAGAGCACTTGCTGGTGAATTTGTTCGGTTAGCGGCAACGGCATATCCGCATATTGCTGATATGCCTGCTGCTTGTGCGGTGGAATGGGATAATGAATTAAGGTTTGAATACCTTTTTCTGCCAAATGCTGCTGCAAGGCTTGCCGCTGTTCACAACGCACTACAAATAAGTGCCAAACGTGGGCAAGTTCTTCATTGACTTGCGGTAGCGTAATTAGCGGGTTGCTGATATGAGCACGATAAGTTTGGGCGATGTGCTGACGGCGGGTGGTTTCTGTTTCTAAGTAGCGCAGTTTCACTCGCAGCATAGCGGCCTGAATTTCATCAAGTCGGCTATTTACACCTTGATAGAGATTTTCATACTTTTTATGTGAACCATAGTTGCGCAGGGCTTTGAGCGTTTGAGCTAGTTCATCATCATTAGTGGTGATAGCGCCTGCATCGCCGAGAGCGCCAAGGTTTTTGCCTGGGTAAAAGCTAAAGCCAGCCGCATCGCCCCAGTTACCTGCTCGTTGCCCATTTATCTCTGCACCGTGGGCCTGGGCGCAGTCTTCTAGCACTAATAGGTTATGCTTCTTGGCAAGCGTCATAATTTCCGGCATAGGACACAACTGGCCATATAAATGCACGGGCAGAATGGCTTTAGTTTTCGGGGTAATAGCATCGGCTATCGTGGCTGGATCCAAGTTATAGCTGGCCGGATTTGGCTCAACGAATACCGGCACCAATTCATTTTCGGTGATGGCTAACACGGAAGCAATATAGGTATTCGCTTGGACAATAACCTCGTCACCGGCCTGCAGTTTGCCCTGCTCCTTCCAAGCTCGCAGTGTCAGAATTAAAGCGTCCAACCCATTAGCCACACCAATGGCGTGCTTTACCCCGCAATAAGCTGCAAACTCGGTTTCAAATTGGGTTAGCTCATTGCCCATGATATACCAACCGGAATCAATGACGCGAGCACAAGCATCTTTAAGTTCCTGCTGGTATTGATTGTTGATGACTTTTAAATCGAGGAAGTTGATCATTTTATCACTCTGGAATATAAATTTCGGCGGTCCCTGTAATAACTTTTGACTTACCAACCTTACAGTAGGTATCAAAAAATACGCGCCTTCTTTTAAAATCTACTGATGTAACTTCAATAGTCGCTGTCACAGTATCACCAATATATACTGGTTTGCGAAATTTTAAATCCTGGCTGACATATACACAACCTCGCCCAGGGAGTTGAGTGCCAAATAAAGCTGAAAAAAAGCTAGAACTTAACATCCCATGTGCAATGCGTCGCTCGAACCTTGACTCTTTTGCGTATATCTCATCCATATGCACTGGGTTTTTGTCACCAGATATTCCTGCAAAATCTTTTATATCTGCATCAGTGATGGTCTGTGAGTATGATGCTGTCATTCCAGCCTCAATTTCTTCTATTTTATACATTATCTGAAAACTCTTTTATCCATTCTTGAACTATGTGTTCTGGGTAACCTCGAGTGAAGTGTTTCCTCCACGGGTAAGCAGGTCTGCGTGTTCCATCTTTTAGTTTTAATTTTGATGTACAACCAATCGCTTTGGCTGGCGAACCAGAATAAATAGTATCTTTTTCTGTCTTTCCAGATAAACAGGAATGTGCACCTATTAAACACCCTTCAGAAATATGTGCTCCAGGCAAAATAACTGACATAGTTGCAATTACTGCAAAGTTATCTACTATAACCCCCTGCATTACATTACTTGGAGGGGTTGGATCATTTGTGAGAACAACATAGGGGAAAATCCATACAAAATCACCAATTTTAGAATTTTGACCTATATGAACATTGCTATGGGTTCGAACATAATCACCAATTTCACAATGACCTTGTATATCTGACAACGTACCGATTTGAAAATTTTTTCCCGCTTTTGTTTTTTCGCGTACAGTGACACGGTGGCCTGTAACAAGCAATGAATCGAATTGAGAGCCCTCATAAAAAATACTATGTGAGCGAATGTGTGCATTGGCGCCGATAATCAAAAAATTGCCTTCCGATAATGAATTAGCAACTCCAAGTTCACAAAATGATTCAATCACCGAACCGTCACCTATATCAACATTATCGTAGACTGCTGTATAGGCACCAATAGTTACATTTTTACCAATTTTAGCCTTGTCTGATATTATTGCTGTAGGGTGTATACTCATCTAATCTCCTCCAAAAAATGCTCATAATCCCTAATATAATCCGACTCATCATAAAGCTGATCAGCTAACACCATCAAAACACAATCTTCGGAAAAGTCGTACATTTCCCGCCACATAAAGGATTCTATCAGCAAGCCTTGGGCTGGATTATCGAGCAACACCTCGACATGCTCGTTACCATCATCCAATAAAAAACGGCAATAACCACGTACCGCAATAGCGACTTGCTTAAGCGTTTTGTGAGCATGAAAGCCACGGCGTACACCATCTTTGGTATTAAAAAGATAGTAAACCCGTTTAACTGGAAAAGGAATGTTTTTGCCTTCCTCCAGTGCAATCAGCGAGCCGCGCTCATCACCGTGAGCTTGAAGGGGTATTAGCTTAATTTGCATGTTAAAAAGCCTGTTTGAATTGTAGAAATGATTGAGCATTCTTATCTTTTTCTGAAAGAAATACACTATCAATAGGCCATTGAATTTTCAGCTCGATATCATTCGACGCAATTGCACCTTCACTTTCTCGATGGTAATAAGCAGTGGTCTTATACAAAAACTCTGCACTCTCGCTCAGCGTTACAAATCCATGGGCAAACCCTTCCGGGATCCACAACTGTCGCTTGTTTTCACCTGACAGATGTACCCCAACCCATTGACCAAAAGTCGGTGACCTTTTGCGGATATCTACCGCCACATCAAACACTTCACCAGCCACACAGCGCACCAGCTTACCCTGGGCATGGGGCGGCAACTGATAGTGCAAGCCGCGCAATACGCCTTTTGACGATTTGGAGTGATTATCCTGCACAAAAGTAACCGAATATCCTACTGCCTCTTCAAACAGCTTGTGGTTGAAACTCTCAAAGAAAAAACCACGCTCGTCACCAAAGACCTTGGGCTCAAAGATCAGCACGTCAGGGATTGATGTTTTGATTACATTCATCTGTGTATCCACATTTAATTCAATCTTTATGGGGGGAGCATATTCCCTCCCCCCATATCACATCAGGCTTTGGCAACCATTCTTAACAAATATTGACCATAAGCATTCTTTGCCAGCGGTGCAGCAAGTTCACGCACCTGCTCAGCATTAATGAACTTCTGGCGATAGGCAATCTCTTCCGGACACGCGACTTTCAACCCCTGACGTGTCTCGATGGTCTGAATAAAGTTGCTCGCTTCAATCATGCTCTCGTGGGTTCCGGTATCAAGCCAGGCATAACCACGGCCCATCATCGCCACCGACAGATTACCTTGCTCCAGATAGATACGGTTCACATCAGTGATTTCCAGCTCACCACGTGGCGATGGCTTAAGACTCTTGGCGATCTCTACCACGCTGTTGTCGTAGAAATAGAGGCCAGTGACCGCATAGTTGCTCTTGGGATCCAGTGGCTTCTCTTCCAGTGAAATAGCGGTGCCCTGCTTATCAAACTCCACCACCCCATAACGCTCAGGGTCGTGCACATGGTAGGCAAAGACGGTAGCACCGCTCTCTTTGGCCGCAGCAGACTCCAGCTGTTTCTGCAGGTCATGGCCGTAGAAGATGTTGTCGCCCAGCACCAACGCGCAGGGGTCTGAACCGATGAACTCTTCACCCAGAATAAAGGCTTGTGCCAACCCGTCCGGGCTTGGCTGCACCTTGTATTGCAAGTTAAGGCCCCACTGGCTGCCATCACCCAGTAATTGCTCAAAACGGGGGGTATCTTGCGGCGTGCTGATGATCAAAATATCGTGAATACCCGCCAGCATCAGGGTGCTCAACGGGTAGTAGATCATCGGCTTGTCATAGATGGGCAGCAACTGCTTGCTCACCGCCATGGTGACCGGATAGAGACGGGTGCCAGAACCGCCGGCCAGAATAATGCCTTTACGTTTAGTCATGATGCTTGTTTCTTATTTTTAAATTGCAAAAGAAAAGGGTGGCGTGAGGCCACACCTTTCTGTTTTATCCCTGCCAGCCGGGGATGCATTCAATACATCCCTGGCCAGTGATTTACTTCCCCAGGATCTCGGTCAACATCCGCCCCACACCGACCGTCCACTCCGGCAGCACCAGATCGAAGGTGCGCTGGAATTTGCGGGTATCAAGGCGAGAGTTATGGGGGCGTTTGGCCGGAGTCGGGAAGGCGCTGGTCGGTACCGCATGGAGTTGCGTCACCGCCAATTCAACGCCAGCCTCTCTGGCTGTGGCAAACACCAGCTGGGCGTAGTCAAACCAGGTGGTGGTACCGGAGGCTATCAGATGGTACAGCCCGGCAACCTCGGGTTTACTCTGCGCAACACGGATCGCATGAACGGTACAATCGGCCAGCAACTCGGCACCGGTCGGGGCACCAAACTGGTCATTGATAATTGACATTTCGCTACGCTCTTTGCCAAAACGCAACATGGTCTTGGCAAAGTTGGCGCCACGGGCGGCGTAGACCCAGCTGGTGCGGAAGATCAGGTGACGCGCACAGAGGGTTGCGCCCTGTTCCCCTAGCAGCTTGGTTTCGCCGTAGACGTTGAGTGGGGCGGTCGCATCAGTTTCCACCCAGGGGCGCTCGCCGCTGCCATCGAACACATAATCGGTGGAGTAATGCACCAACCAGGCACCCAATACTTCCGCTTCTTTGGCAATCGCCGCCACACTGGTCGCGTTGAGCAGCTCGGCAAACTCTCGCTCGCTCTCCGCCTTGTCGACTGCGGTATGGGCCGCAGCGTTGACAATCACGTCCGGCTTGACCAGACGTACCGTGTCGGCCACCCCTGCTGGGTTGCTGAAATCGCCGCAATAGTCGGTGGAGTCAAAATCAACGGCTGTGATGCGCCCCAGCGGCGCCAGTGCACGCTGCAACTCCCAACCTACCTGGCCATTTTTACCAAACAGCAGAATATGCATCAGGCACGATCCCCGTAGTTCTGCTCAATCCAGGACTGGTAGGCACCGCTCTTGACGTTGTTGACCCACTGCTGGTTATCCAGATACCACTGCACGGTTTTGCGAATGCCAGACTCGAAAGTTTCTTGCGGTTGCCAATCAAGTTCTGCGCTCATCTTGCTGGCATCGATGGCATAACGGCGATCGTGACCGGGGCGATCCGCCACATAGGTGATTTGATCGCGGTAAGAGCCAGCTTTGGGCACCATCTCGTCCAGCAGATCACACACGGTATGCACCACGTCCAGATTCTGCTTCTCGTTGTGACCGCCGATGTTGTAGGTCTCCCCAACCAAGCCAGTAGTCACCACCTTGTAGAGCGCGCACGCGTGGTCTTCCACATAGAGCCAATCGCGAATTTGGTCGCCCTTGCCATAGACCGGCAGCGGCTTGCCATCCAGCACATTCAGGATCACCAGCGGGATCAGCTTCTCGGGGAAGTGGTACGGGCCGTAGTTGTTGGAGCAGTTGGTGACGATGGTCGGCAGGCCGTAAGTACGGCGCCAGGCGCGCACCAGATGGTCACTGGAGGCCTTGGAAGCAGAATAGGGGCTGCTGGGGGCATAGGGCGTGGTTTCGGTAAAGAGCGGCAATGCCTCACCGGCAGCCACTTCATCCGGATGGGGCAGATCGCCATACACCTCGTCGGTGGAGATATGGTGGAAGCGGAAGGCCGCCTTGCGCACCTCGTCCAGACCGTTCCAATAAGCGCGAGCCGCTTCCAGCAACATATAGGTGCCGACAATATTGGTCTCGATAAAGTCAGCCGGCCCTGTGATGGAGCGGTCAACATGGCTCTCGGCGGCCAGGTGCATCACAGCATCCGGCTGGTGCAAGGCAAACACCCGATCCAGCTCGACGCGATTGCAAATATCCACCTGCTCAAACGCATAACGATCGCTTGACGATACATAGGCCAGGGATTCCAGATTGCCTGCATAGGTGAGTTTATCGAGATTGATAACGGAATCTTGGGTATCACGGATGATATGGCGCACCACAGCAGAGCCGATAAAGCCTGCGCCACCGGTAACAAGTATTTTCATTTTATTATGCCAAATTAGACTGTTTATGTAAGGAAAGCCTGATGTAAAAAGTCAAGTCCAAAAAAATGATAATTTAGAGACGTCTAGTTAACTGGCTAGACTAATTGAGTACTTAAATCGCACTTACTCATACGAAGTATCATAGCAACAGTTATCGCCCCATACCAAAGAGTACTGTTTTCACGGTCAAAAAAAGAACTTTAATATCCAACAAAAGATTCTGGTGCTTTATATAGTAAATATCATACTTGTGTTTCCAGACAGCATCCTCAATAGACGCACCATAAGGATAGCTTACTTGAGCAAGCCCAGTTATTCCTGGTTTTACGGCATGACGAAAACGATAGTAAGGAATCACAATTTCTAGTTCTTTTATAAAAATCTCTCGTTCTGGTCTAGGCCCAACCAGTGACATCTCACTCTTAAATACATTAATCAGCTGTGGGAGCTCATCTATTCGTGTTTTCCTAATGAACGCACCAATTCGCGTAACACGCGCATCATTTTTACTTGCCCACTGGGCTCCATTTTTTTCAGCATCATTTCGCATAGAACGAAACTTGATAACATCAAACTCACGATTGAACTGGCCAACACGCGCTTGACGATAAAAAATGGGACCTGGAGACTCCAACTTGATTGCTATAGCAGTTAAAACACAGATGGGTATAGCAATCAACGCGAGAGCACTAGCAGCAATCAAGTCAAGCCCTCGCTTAACTATGCGATTAAAGGCACTAGAAAGAATAGAAAACGCCTTCATGTGCAAAAAATAACCACTATGCAATAATTCTACTTCTGTCAGACCAAAACGACGATCAATGTAACTCACCAAGGGCTCGACATAGGCACCACACTCTGTCGCCCTAACCAACATGGCAGAAATATCATCTGATAGAGTATTACTCTTGTAATGAACAAGAGTTTTCCCTCTTAAATCATTGAGTACATTTTCATTAAAGTACAGAGTTAAACCATGCTTTGACAAAACCCTCATAACAAGAGGTTCATCATCCACATTACAGTAAACGTACAGCTCATTCGTCTTAACATGCTCTTTTTTAAACTCATCGATGACTCGGTTTACATCAATGGGAACATATTGAGAGCAAGGTTGAGTAGTTTTATCACAAGCGACAGAACTTTGCTCCATGATTGAGTCTTGCTCAACGGCTGTATTTTTCATGTGTATCCGCATCCAAGTTGTGCAAAAAAAATCTACTGTTATCCAATCAGACATTGTCATGTACATCTTTACTCAATACCTTTGCCATAACAGATAACTGTTAGCATAGTGACAACAGATGGTGTCAAAAAGATATACATTATAAGCAACACATGGTCGAGAATGAGGAAGCTACATAGAACACTATTTCCTAGAAAACACAGTGGCTACCGCCCCTGGGTTACAGCCCCCAGTTTGCTGCTTTTAACCTGATTGTGCTTGCTGTTGGCCATCATGTCCTCCAGCATTGTTATGATTGTTGATGCATGACCATACAGTTCTTTTTTGCGTCATGACGCCAATAAAAGTTGTGCATAGAAAACATCGCATCGTACAAACCCGATAGATCTAAGATCTTATCTCTATTCCGACAAAACTGCACACAAAAAAATGTTTCAACATCTCGTTTTTAACCAAGATTCGATAGAAAACCAGAAGAGCTGTATGACCCCACCAAAAACACGATTAAAAGTCAACCTAACGTAACCGGTTGGGACAAAAAAATGGCTATGTCCCAATTACGTGTCGCATGGAGTACCCCAGCGCCTCATGCAAACACACTTTGATATTTACGCCCCTCCCGTAACGCTCCAGAATCCTGCGCCACTAGGTAGTTCTTCAGGTAGTGCGTCGCCACGCCATGGAAACGCTCCATCCACTCCTTCAACCGATGGTGATACCCGTTCACGTGCTGGATGTGATACGCACCGACCACCCGTTCGCCTTGGCGATTGTGCACTACCTGATGGGTGACGCCCTGCGCTTAGCTGAAACTGGCATACACACCCGCTCCATCGCTACACAGCACCGCATCCGGTGACACCCGCGGCTTCAAAACCGCGATGACCGCCTCGGCATTTATCTTCTCCAGCTGAAAATCCACATGGGGGCCTGCCCGGTCTTGCACCACCATCTCTGGGATGTAATCCGCCCGGTTCCACAGGTTCGCCCCTTATCACCACGATGCCCTCTTCCCGCGTGGCTTGACGGGTTGCCATTGCGCGCAAGAAACGATGACGCCAGAGGAACACGGTATTTTTGCTGACCCCACAGCGCTGCCTGGCGGACGGTCAGTCCTTCAATGAGGGCTTGCGCGTAGTCTTCCCAGCATTGTGCTTGGTGCAACCGGGCCAGAGGCGTTTGGGTCAGAACGGTGCTGGTGCGCAGACACAATTTGCAACAGTAGCGACGCATCCCCAAGGCACCAGTTGAGCGACATCGGCCTGACAATGTGGGCAGCCGCTGCATGCCGGTAACTGAGTATTGACTGAGATAATGGTGTGGAGTGCAGTGAGCTCCTGCTGAGCAACACGGTGCCGGCACAGGGTTAACTGGGGAAGAGGGACAACAGGTGTTGAAAGGCTGGATTATGCATGATGGTAGACCTCAAGGTGATGGCCTACTTCAAGATTAGCCTTTCAACACGTAAGCGGGACAGCGCCAAAAAATAGGGCAACCATTCAGGTTGCCCTATTTGCAGGTCAGATTTGGTCTGGCATTATCTTCTGATACCGCAGGTTAACTGAGAAAAGCACTGCCATCAGTCATATTTTGACTCATGGGTATGGGTCAGGCGCTCTTCTTTGCTACTGTGTTTGGTGAAGTAGCGCATCACCAGCACAAAGAAGAGCGGTACGAAGAAGATGGCCAGCACGGTGGCACTGATCATCCCCCCCATCACGCCGGTACCGATGGCGTTACGGCTGCTTGCACCTGCGCCAGAGCTGATTACCAGCGGTAGCACCCCGAGGATAAAGGCGAGCGAGGTCATCAGGATCGGACGCAGACGCAGGCGTGCCGCCTCCACCACCGCCTCACCCAAGCCCATCCCCTTGTCGTAGAGCTCTTTGGCAAATTCCACGATCAAAATCGCGTTTTTTGCCGACAAGCCGATGGTAGTGAGCAGACCAACCTGGAAGTAGACGTCGTTCTCCAATCCGCGAAGGGTGGCAGCCACAATGGCCCCCAGAACCCCGAGCGGTACTACCAGCATCACCGAGAACGGAATGCTCCAGCTCTCGTAGAGGGCCGCCAGACAGAGGAACACCACCAACAAGGAGATGGCGTAGAGCGCAGGAGCCTGTGAACCGGCCTGACGCTCCTGGAAGGAGAGCCCGGTCCACTCGATGCCCACCCCTTCCGGCAGCTGTTTAACCATCTGCTCAATCGCAGCCATCGCATCACCGGTACTCTTGCCGGGCGCCGCCTCACCGACGATCTCCATCGCCGGCACGCCGTTATAACGCTCCAGACGGGGCGAACCGAAGCTCCACTCGGTGCTGGCAAAGGCGGAGAAGGGCACCATCTGACCGGCACTGTTGCGCACATACCAGAGTTTCAGGTCCTCCGGGTTCATCCGGAAGGGGGCATCCGCCTGCATGTAGACCTTCTTGATCCGGCCACGATCAACGAAGTCATTGACGTAGGACGAGCCCCAGGCAGTGGCCAGGGTGTTGTTGATATCCGCGATGGAGAGCCCCTGCGCCAGCGCCTTCTCGTAGTCGATCTTGATGTCGAGTTGCGGCGTATCTTCCATCCCGTTCGGGCGTACCCGCACCAGGGTGGGATCCTGCGCCGCCATGCCGAGCAGTTGGTTACGCGCCGCCATCAGCTTGTCGTGACCGATACCGCCGCGATCCTGCAGGAAGAAGTCAAAACCGGTCGCCGTACCCAGCTCCGGGATCGGAGGCAGGTTAAAGGCGAACACTTGCGCCTCCTTGATGCTGAACAGATAGCCCATGGCACGACCGATAATGGCATTGGCGCTGCGATCCGGGCTCTTGCGCTCGCTCCAGTCCTTGAGCTTGATAAAGGCCATACCCGCGTTCTGGCCACTACCGGCGAAGCTGAAGCCGGATACGGTCAGTACGGAGTCAACGTTATCCTTCTCGTTTTTCAGGAAGTAGTCGCGCATGTCGGCCAGCACCACCTCGGTGCGCTGCTTGGTGGCCCCCACCGGAAGTTGGACCATGGACATGATGACCCCCTGATCCTCTTCCGGCAGGAAGGAGGTGGGCATCCGCATAAAGAGCACTGCCAGTACCGCCAGCATGGCGCCGTAGATCAGGCTGTAGCGCACGCCCTGCTTGATCACCTTGCGCACGCCGCTCTGATAGCGGTTGGTACCCGCATCAAAGGCGCGGTTGAACCAGCCAAAGAAGCCGCGCTTGGCACCAAACTCGCCATGTTTCATCGGCTTGAGCAGGGTGGCACAGAGCGCCGGTGTCAGGATCAACGCCACCAGTACCGACAGCACCATGGCCGAGACGATGGTCAATGAGAACTGGCGATAGATGGCGCCGGTCGAGCCGCCGAAGAAGGCCATCGGCACGAACACGGCGGAGAGCACCAACGCGATCCCCACCAACGCACCGGTGATCTGGGTCATCGACTTGCGGGTCGCTTCCAGCGGGGAGAGATCCTCCTCGCTCATCAGCCGCTCCACGTTCTCCACTACCACGATGGCGTCATCCACCAGCAGGCCGATGGCCAGCACCATACCGAACATGGTGAGGGTGTTGATGGAGAAGCCGAACGCCGCCATCACCCCGAAGGTACCGAGCAGCACCACAGGCACCGCAATGGTCGGGATCAGGGTGGCGCGGAAGTTCTGCAGGAACAGATACATGACGCAGAACACCAGGAAGATCGCCTCGATCAGGGTCTGCACCACCTCCTCGATGGAGATCTTCACAAACGGCGTGGTGTCGTAGGGATAGACGATCTCCATGTTGGCCGGGAAGTAATCCGACAGCTCATTGAGCTTGGCACGCACCTTCTCCGCGGTATCCAGCGCGTTGGCGCCGGTAGCCAGCTTGATGGCGACCGCGGCGGTAGACTGGCCGTTGTAGAGCGCATCGGCGTCATAGCTTTCGCCTGCCAGCTCGACCCGGGCCACATCTTTCAGCCGCACCTTGGAGCCATCCTGATTCACCCGCAGCAGGATGTCGTTGAACTGCTCCACGGTAGAGAGCCGGGTCTGCCCCATGATGGTGGCGGTGAACTGCTGATCTTCCACCGACGGAGTACCACCCAGCTTGCCGAACGCCACCTGGGCGTTCTGCGCCTTGATGGCCGCCTGCACATCACCCGGTGTCATCTGCACCCGGTTGAGTTTGTTGGGATCGAGCCACACCCGCATGGAGTACTGGCTGCCGAACAATGTGATCTCGCCCACCCCGTCCAGACGGCTCAGGGGCTCCTTGATGTTGGAGACCACATAATCCGCCAGATCGTCGTTCTTCATGCTGCCATCGCTGGAGATGAAGGCGGCCACCATCAGGAAGCTGCTGGAGGTCTTCTGTACCCGGATCCCCTGCTGCTGAACCTCTTGCGGCAGCAGCGACATCGCCTGCTGCAGCTTGTTCTGCACCTGCACCTGGGCGATATCGGGATCGGTCCCCGGCTGGAAGGTGAGTGTTACCGACACCCGACCCGCGGAGTCAGACTGGGAGGACATGTAGAGCAGGTGATCCAGCCCGGTCATGTTCTGTTCGATGATCTGGGTCACCGAGTCTTCCACCGTCTTGGCGGAGGCGCCCGGATAGCTGGCAGAAATGCTCACTGCCGGGGGCGCAATGCTCGGATACTGGGCTACCGGCAGCTTGATGATGGCCAGGCTGCCCGCCAGCATGATCACCAACGCGATCACCCAGGCAAAAATGGGTCTGTCTATAAAAAATCGAGCCATGAGGCGATTACTCCATCCTACTTGTTGGCCGGGGTGCTGGACGCAGCCTGGGCAGACTGCGCATCGGCGCCCTGCTCAGCGGGATTGACCACGGCGCCCGGTCGTACTTTCTGCAAGCCAGCCACAATCACCCGCTCGCCGGAGGTGAGGCCGGACTCCACCACCCAGTTGCTGCCAACGACACGGCTCAGCTGGACGTTGCGCAGCTCCACCTTGTTGTCAGCCGTCACCACCATCACGGTCGCGCCACCATTGGGGGTGCGAGTCACGGCAGTTTGCGGCACCAACAGCCCTTGCGCCCGCTCACCCTCTTGCAGGGTGGCGCGCATGAACATGCCGGGCAGCAGCAGTTGATGAGGGTTGGGCACAATCACCCGCAGGGTCACCATGCCGGAGGTCTCGTCCACGGTCACATCGGAGAACTGCAACGAGCCCTCTTCGCCATAGGTGCTGCCATCTTCCAGCTGGAAGGTCACCTTGGCGCCTTTCTGCTCGTCCTGGGTCAGCTTGCCCTCGGCGACCAGTCGCTTGAGGCGCAACAGATCGGCGGTGGACTGACGCACGTCCACATACATGGGATCGAGCTGCTGGATGGCGGTCAGGCTGTCTGCCTGCTGGGCGGTCACCAGCGCACCCTCGGTCACCGCGGATTTACCGATGCGGCCGCTGATAGGGGCGGTGATGCGGGTGTAACCGAGATTGATCTCGGCAGTGCGCAGGGCCGCCTTGCTTGCCATGATCTCCGCCTTGGCCTGCTTCCAGCTGGCGTCGGCGTCGTCATAGTCCTGACGGCTGATGGATTTGACCTTGAGCAGCTCTTGATAGCGCTGCGCCTTGAGGCGGGCACTCTGCTCGTTGGCCTCGGCCTTGGCCACATTGGCTTTGGCGCTGGCAACCGCCGCCTGATAGACAGCCGGGTCGATCTGATAGAGCAGATCGCCCGCCTTCACATCGCTCCCCTCGGTAAAGAGGCGCTTGAGGATGATGCCGCTCACCTGCGGACGCACTTCGGCCACCCGCAGCGGGGCGCTGCGGCCGGTCAATTCGGTGGTCAACATCAGCGGGCTGCTCTGCAGGGTCACCACGTTGACCGCCGCGGGGGGCATGCCGCCCTGTCCCTGGGGCGCGCCGCCCTTGTCACCACAACCTGCCAGCAAGCCTGTTGCCAGCAAGGCAAGACCAACTGAACGAGCAAGAATATGTTTATGCATGAAACACCTGAGCCTTTGCCAGTCAATGAACAATCAGGGCCACATGGGCCCTGTTGGTAAATATTCGCAAGATGAGGCAATATACATACATTCATAAATGTATGTAAGTGACTTTTTGCTTGCATGAGGCACTAATTTCGATGGCCAGACGAACCAAAGAAGAGGCGCAGCAAACCCGCTGCCACATCATGAGCACGGCGCTGGATCTGTTCTGCTCTCAGGGACTGGCCAAGACCAGCCTGACCGACATCGCCAGGGCGGCCGACCTGACGCGCGGGGCCATCTATTGGCACTTCAAGAACAAGGACGAACTCTTCATTTCGCTCTGGAAAGAGCTCTGCAGCCCACTCGCCCACCAGCTCGATGCCTGCCTCAATACCGACGAGCCGGATCCGCTGGGGCAACTGCGTCTCTTCTTCGAAGGGGTGCTCCACAGCTTCATTCACAATCCGGCGCAACGGCAGATGTTCACCCTGTTGTTCAATCTCGAATCGCTGGAGGGAGAAGCCATCTCACTGCGTGAACATATCCGCAGCGAGTCAGCCCACTTTTTTCAGGATCTGGAGACGACCCTGGCCAACGCGGTACGCCGGGGCCAACTGCCGGCAGACCTTAACTTGCAGCGCGCCGCCACCCTGCTCCACTGCACCCTGGATGGCTACATCATCAACTGGCTGCACTTTCCGGGGCGGATCGACCTGCAGAGTGAGTCCGGCTTTCTTATAGAGAGCATGTTCACCATGCTGGCCCAGCCCCACGGGCCCGCCTGCGGCCGCTAACCGGCTCCAGCATCACCAACACATCCCCGCAAACCGGGGCCTGACCGCACCAGCTTTGGCAGTCAGGCCCCGATTTGTTACCCTGTGCGCCCCCTGCTTGAGGTAACCCCTGTGCCACACTCCGACGCCATCCCCGCTTCCCGGCCCTTGAACGACCAGCATGCCCGCGCTCGGGCAGCCTTTGTGGCGCGCCTCAAACCCGGCGCCCATCTGCTCAATGGTCAGTGCGGTACGGGGGAGGATCTGTGCTGGCTGCGTGCAGAAGGGTATGTGGTCACCGCCTGTGACGCCGTGCTGGCCGACGCCAAAGTTGCCTCGCAGCAATCCGGACAAGCGGTGCGGGTCTGCCCCCTCCCACGGATGCACTCGGTGCTCCCTTACGATGGCATCTGGCTGAGTCGCCCGCTTGATAGCGATGCAGCCACTCTTGTCCCCCTGTTGCAACAGCTGGCTGCCCTGCTCAAAGCAGGCGCTCCGCTCTGCTTCCCTCTGCTGCCAGCTTGCGGGATGAACCACGACCAGCAGATCCCGCATCTGCAGCAACTCATCACCACATCCGGGATAGCGCTGCAACTGGCTCCGATGGAAACCGTCTCGACCAACACGCCACAATCCGCAAGCCAAAACGCCAGCCAATACGTCATGTTGCTGCGTGGCGATCATCATGCCCCCTAACGGGCTAATTCATCACGGATTTTTCAGTTCAACGCCAAACCGACTGCCAGTCGGCGATTTTGGCTATCGACAATATTTAACTCGGTGTTAACGCAGCAAAGGCAGACATAACACGGTTTCTGTGTTAAAAAGTTCGATTAATATCAAAATTTAATAACAAAACAGACAATACAACCAACTCCGGATTTCCTTATGAAACTTGTCCTGAAACTCATTGCTGGCATCCTTGCCGGTCTCTTGCTCGGTCTCTACGCCCCTGAGTGGGTGGCGCGCGTGCTGTTTACGGCCAAGACAGTGATAGGTCAGCTGATCACCTTCACCATTCCGCTCATCATTCTGTTCTTTATCATGAGCGGCATCGCCAGCCTGCCGAAAAACTCCGGCAAGCTGCTGGGCAAAACCGTGGCCCTCTCCTACTGCTCCACCATTCTGGCAGGGCTGTTCGCCTTTACCGTGGCGAGCCACCTGATCCCACTGCTCACCACCGCTGCCGAGCCCACCACGGCCACGGCCATCAAGCTCGCCTCCTACGTCAATCTGGAGATCCCGCCGCTGTTTGGCGTGATGTCGGCACTGGCCGCCGCCTTTGTGTTCGGTATCGGCATCAGCGCCACCCAGGCCACCGATCTGCGCCGGGTCGCCGATCAGGGTCGTGACATCATCGACCGTCTGCTGGCCAGGGTGATCATCCCGCTGCTGCCGTTCTATATCGCCGGGGTCTTTGTCGAGATGACGGTAGAAGGCACCGTGTTCGCTACCCTGAAAACCTTCGGCGTGGTGCTGGTGATGGCGATCCTGATGCACTGGATCTGGCTCTCCGTGCTGTTTATCGGCACCGGTCTAGCCCTTGGCCGCTCACCGGCCCAGCTCATCAAAAACATGCTGCCCGCCTACTTCACCGCGCTGGGGACCATGTCGAGCGCCGCCACCATTCCGGTCGCCCTGCAATCGAGCAAGAACAACGGGGTGAGCGACGGCATCGCCAACTTCACCGTGCCGCTGTGCGCCACCATTCACCTCTGTGGCTCCACCATTACCCTGGTCACCTGCGCCACCGCGGTGATGTTCCTCTCCGAGCATCTGGCTATTCCGGGCATCGAGACCATGCTCCCCTTCATCATGATGCTGGGGGTGATCATGATCGCCGCTCCGGGCGCGCCGGGTGGTGGCGTGATGTCGGCACTGGGTCTGCTCACCTCCATGCTCGGCTTCGGTGAAGCCTCCATCGCCCTGATGATCGCCCTCTATCTGGCACAGGACAGCTTCGGCACCGCCTGCAACGTCACCGGTGACGGCGTGATCGCCCTGTGGGCCGATCGCTTCGCCAACGGCAGCGAGAGCACTGAAAGCGCATCCCCTGTGGCCGAGGCCGAACAGGCGTAAGCTCGCCGGGAAGGCAACCGCCATCCTCTATCAAAAACCGCAGGCCCGAACCATGTTCGGGCCTGCGTCGTTTCTGCCACCTTCACTACTTTTGTACGTCTTCCTCTCCCCCCTCTTTACCCCTCTCTGCCATAAACAGCATTCGCGCAACCCTCTACATCCGACAAAATTATTGGCATATGCCACATATGAGCGTATAAATGGCGTATGCCAATTAGGAGCCACCATGCCAAGACCCAAGATTGCCCGCCAGATCTGTGGCCGCCCCGCCAACAGCTGCTTCAAACCCAACGGCCGCCCCATGCATCAGCTGGAGCAGGTCACCTTGGCCCCTGACGAGTTCGAGGCGTTGCGCCTCGTCGACCTTCAAGGAATGCAGCAGCAGGAGGCCGCCCTGGTGATGGGCGTCTCCCGTCAGACCTTGGCCAATATCCTGAAAAAAGGGCGCTACAAGGTGGTGGAGTGTCTGAGTCTGGGCAAGGCATTGATGATGCAACCCGCCGAGCCCGACCACCAAACCAGTGGAGAAGATCCGAAATGAATCCTGTCACAAACATCCCCTGCAACAGCGCCCTGATGCTAAGTCAGGGCCTGCTGGCCGGCCACTTTACCCGTGCCGAGCAGTTACAGATCCTCAGCCCAGAAGGGAATGTTATCACCACCCTGGCCAACCCGGCCGCCGCCGAAGGCTGCCACGGCAAGCAGGGGCTGCTCGACGCCCTCGCCCATCATCAGGTGGGTCAGGTGGTGGTGCGCAATATCGGCGAGCGGATGCTGGGGCGCCTGCTGGCGGCCAATATCCGGGTACTACAATGCCGCTCTGCCCGCCTGCCGCTGCCCGCGCTGCTGGCCCCTGCCAATCTGCAACCTCTCACCGAGGCCAGTCAGGGCCGCCCGTCTCGCCGTCATCAGAGCAAGTCGGCGATCCGTGCCATCCAGCCTGTTGGCGCTGGCCACAGCCATGCCGATTGTCATGGTGGTTGCAACAGCAGCTCAGGTCACTGTTGCGCTAATGGTGGCCATCAGGCAGATAGCTCACGACAAGGCCATACTTGTTGTCACGGCAGTGAGGGCGCAGGCCAACAGGGCGGTTGCTGCCATCATCACTGATGCCATCACAGTGCATGTCATCACCATCAAGGAGAAGAGATCATGTCCATCTGGTTGTTGAGCCTGCTCGCCTCGTTCGTGCTGATCCTGGCCATGGGAACCATCATCTGGTGGCGTCAATACCAACTTGCCCAGAAGCGGGAGGATAAAGAGGTGCGCCCCTGTGGCTGCTCCAGCGCCTGCGCCGATCACCTCCACCAAATCAGCGAGCCGACGCCCAAAAAATAACCCGCCAGCGGCCCGCCACAGATACAAGGTTGGCAAAATGGAGGCGCATTGAATAGAAAGACGCCTAAAAGAGAGGGGGCACCTGCTGGTGCCCCCTCTCTATTTATTCCTCATCATGCTTGAACCGCCGCTGTGCCCCTTACGCTCATCACGCGCGCTCAACCCGGCTCAGCACCGCTGGCCGCCTCTCCGGCCGGATCCTGATACTGCTGATAGATGGCATAAAACTCGGCCTTGTTGTGCAGGGCAGCGGCAACACAGGCGGGATCGAACTGGCTGCCGGCATGCTCCTCCAAATAGGCAAACGCCATCTCGAACGGCCAAGCCTGCTTGTAGGGGCGCTCGCTGGTCAGGGCATCAAACACATCGGCTACCGTCACGATGCGGGCCGCCAGCGGAATTGCCTCCCCCGCCAATCCTTGCGGGTAACCGGTGCCGTCAAAACGCTCGTGATGATAGGCAATAATATTGGTCAGCATATCGGTGTGGTGAATGCCATCGAGGCCAAACTCGTTGATCATCAGGTTGATCATCTCCTGTCCCTTGCCGGGGTGGCTCTTCATCACCTCAAACTCTTCCGGCGCCAACTTGCCCGGCTTGAGCAAAATGGCATCCGGCACCGCGATCTTGCCGATGTCGTGCAGCTCCGAGAAGAGATAGATAAACTCCACCTCCTCATCGCTCAACCCGCAACTCGGTGCCAGTGTCCTGGCGATCAGCCGGGAGTAGCCCGACATCCGGTGCAGGTGGTTGGCGGTCTCCTCATCCCGATAACGGCTGAACTCCCGCGCCGTAGTCAGCGCGCCGCCAAGGGTCTGGATGGAGAAAAACTCCACCGCAATGATGGCCGACAACACCTGGGCATAGGCTGACAGCTCGCTGCGGATCGGCTCGTTGAAGTAGCCCGGCTCCATCGCATCGCAGAACAGAAAACCAAACAGCTTGCTGTTGAACAGCAGCGGCTCGGTATAGCTGGAGGCATAGCCCGCCTCCAGCAGCTTGCGGCTGTGCTCAGACGCCGAGCCACGCAGGGCATCGAGATTGCCAAGCACCCGAGGCTGCTTGTGCTCCGCCAGATAGCGCAGGGAGGGGACATCGCTCAACTTCACCTCATACTGCACCAGCGGCGAGTGCCCCTCGGTGCTGTGAGCGAAGGTCTTGAGCTGATCCGTATGGGGATCATAAATCGCGATGGCCACCCGGCTCAGCTTGTCAAAACGCTCGCGCAGCGTGGCATGCACGCTCTGCATTCTTTCGCCAAATGAACTTTCCATCGTCTTCTCCACCGTATCCCCGTGGTGGGAGTATAGTGACTCCCGTTGCAACCCTCCCTGCCATTGAGCCGAAAATGACAGGAAAGCCAACAAAGCGGGATCTTCGTAACAGGCCCGCGCGACAGGGGCAATAGCCCCATCAAGGGCGCGTCATTTCTGGCCATTGATGCAACCCAATCCTGCCTGCCCGGAGATATTGTTCGGTTCTGCCATGCTGGCTGTATAGTTTTTGGTTAACCATTCCGGTAAAATCCGCGCCCTTGAATAAGAGCCACCTAAGAGTGATTGAGCGATGTCCAACACAAAACAGGCCCCCAAAGTAGGATTCGTCTCCTTGGGTTGCCCCAAAAACCTGGTCGATTCAGAACGCATCCTGACCCAGCTGCGTACCGAAGGGTACGATGTGGTGCCCAGCTATGACGATGCCGAGCTGGTCGTCGTCAACACCTGCGGCTTTATCGACAGCGCGGTGCAAGAGTCGCTGGAAGCGATCGGCGAAGCGCTGGCCGAGAACGGCAAGGTGATCGTCACCGGCTGCCTCGGCGCCAAAGAGAATCAGATCCGCGAGATCCACCCCAAGGTGCTCGAGATCACCGGCCCCCACGCCTACGAAGAGGTGCTGGGCCACGTCCACAAATATGTGGAGAAGCCGCAGCACAACCCCTTCACCAGTCTGGTTCCGGCCCACGGCGTCAAGCTGACCCCGCGCCACTACGCCTATCTGAAGATTTCCGAGGGCTGCAACCACCGCTGCACCTTCTGCATCATCCCCTCCATGCGTGGTGATCTGGTGAGCCGCCCCATCGGCGACGTGCTGGCAGAAGCCAAGCGCCTGAAAGAGGCGGGCGTGAAGGAGCTGCTGGTGATCTCCCAGGACACCTCCGCCTACGGCGTCGATGTGAAGCACCGCACCGGTTTCTACGACGGCATGCCGGTCAAGACCAGCATGGTCGCCCTGTGCGAAGAGCTGGCCAAGCTCGACATCTGGGTGCGCTTGCACTACGTCTACCCCTACCCGCACGTGGATGACGTTATCCCGCTGATGCGCGATGGCAAGGTACTGCCCTACCTCGACATCCCGCTACAGCACGCCAGCCCGCGCATCCTGAAACTGATGAAGCGCCCGGGTACGGTCGAGCGTACCCTGGAGCGGATCCAGAAGTGGCGCGAGATCTGCCCGCAGATCACCCTGCGCTCCACCTTTATCGTCGGCTTCCCGGGCGAGACCGAGGAAGATTTCCAGATGCTGCTCGACTTCATCGACAAGGCGGAGCTGGATCGGGTCGGCTGCTTCAAATACAGCCCGGTCGAAGGGGCGCTGGCCAACGAGCTGCCGGATCCGGTACCGGAAGAGGTACAGGAAGAGCGCTTCCAGCGTTTTATGGAGCTGCAACAGCAGGTCTCCATCCGCAAACTGGCTCGCAAAGTGGGTCAGGAGATGACCGTTATCATCGACGAAGTGGACGAAGAGGGCGCCACTGGCCGCTCTTTTGCCGATGCACCGGAGATCGATGGTCTGGTCTACCTCAACGGCGAAACCGGCCTCAAGCCGGGCGACATGGTCAAGGTGCGGATCGACGAATCCGACGAATATGACCTGTGGGCCAGCCTGATTGGCTAACCCTGCCATGGGTAAACACGCCGCGCGTTGAGCCGATAGCGTTCAACGTAACTAAACAAAAAGCGCCTGATGGCGCTTTTTGTTTAACAACTACTGGCGATAAACCGCTAGCCGAGGTCGTGCAGTGCCTTGCCAAGGGGCGCTGTGAGGCGCAAATCAGAGAAGTGCACCGCCAGTCCCTGCCGCTCCGGTGTGCAGCACATCACCCCGATAAAGCAACTTTCGCCTGGCGGAAACGGGGCTAGACGCAGCAGCGGCCACACCTTGCCATCTGAATGCGAAAGGGGACTCCCTCCGACGTAGGTGGGAGGGGAATTTCGCCGGGGCGTCAGCCCCGCTGGTTTTGAATGTATTGCTTGATCACCTCCAACGGCGCACCGCCGCAAGAGCCAGCAAAGTAGGAGCGTGACCAGAGCTCGGGCTTACTGTAAGCACCTCTTAAGTCCAGGAATTCATTGCGCAGTCGCCTTGATGTGACTGCCTTCAACGAGTTCACCAGTACCGATAGCTGTACTGTTGGGCCGTACTCTATCAGCATGTGAACATGATCAGCCTCTCCGTCACACTCTTTCAGTTCCGCGCCAAAGTCGTTACAAACCACAGTGGCATACTGATTGAATGCGGCAAGGTGTAAATCGCCCAATATCTTTTTTCGATACTTGGTCACAAACACCAAGTGAACATGGAGGAGATAAGCGGCATAGCGTGACTTATTGATGTTTATGACTTGCATTCAATGACTCTGTTCGGTGTAATGATGCGAAGAAATATTGCTACATACTGAGTATTGAATGCAAATTCTTAAAGCCTACAAATTCCGACTTGATCCGACTGAACAACAAGCACAACGCCTGCGCCAGTTGGGCGGATGTGCTCGTTATGTCTGGAATCACGGGCTGGCAGAAACCAAACGCCTTCTTGATGCTGGCGAAAAACTGCCTTCTGCTTTTGAGCTGAACCGGATGCTCACCAGTTGGAAGAAAGACCCGGAAATGGCCTTTCTGGTTGAGGCATACACCGACAACCTCCAGCAGAAACTCAAGGATTTGCACGGCGCGTGGATGCGCTGTTTTGATAAGAAACTCGCCGCCAAGGCTCCTGTTTTCAAGAAGAAAAGCGACAACAGAGACTCAATCAGATTTGTCAACTTCGACAAGTATTGCCGCCTTGAAAAAGGGCGAGTGAAGCTGCCAGCCGGGCTGGCTTGGGTCAAGTTCCGCCAGTCCCAGCTAGTTGAAGGGAAGATTAAAAACGCCACTGTCAGCCAAGCCGCCGGGCACTGGTATATCTCCTTTCAGGTCGAGCAGGAGCACCCCGAGCCAGTTCACCCGTCCGGCTCAATGGTCGGGCTGGATGCGGGTATCGCCAAGCTCGCAACCCTGTCAGATGGTACGGTGTTTGAGCCCGTCAACAGCTTCAAAACCAATCAGGCCAAGCTGGCAAGGCTCCAACGCCAGTTGAGCAAAAAAGTAAAGTTCAGCAGTAACTGGAAGAAGCAAAAAGCCAAGATCCAGCGGCTGCACTCACATATCTCCAATACCCGCCGCGATTACCTTCACAAGGTCACCACGACAATCAGCAAAAACCACGCGATGATTGTTATTGAGGATTTGAAGGTTTCCAACATGTCAAAATCAGCAGCGGGCACGACAAGCCAGCCGGGGCGCAACGTCCGGGCAAAATCAGGGCTGAATCGTTCGATATTGGATCAGGGCTGGTTTGAGCTACGCCGCCAGCTCGAATACAAGCAGGCATGGCGAGGCGGTCAGGTGCTGGTGATTAATCCGGCCTACACCAGCCAGCAATGCGCCTGTTGTGGGCACGCTGCGAAGGATAACCGCCTGACGCAAAGCCAGTTTAAATGCGTTGCGTGTGGTTATGAGGCGAACGCCGATGTGAACGGCGCTCGCAATATTTTAGCGGCGGGACACGCCGTTTTAGCCTGTGGAGGAGCGGTGCAAACAGGCCGCCCGATGAAGCAGGAACCCGGTACTGCGAGAGCAGCTATCACCCAGTAATGGGAATCCCCCTCCTGAGACGCGAAGCGCGAAGGTGGGGGAGGATGTCAAACCAGGTGCTGCGCCAAAAATCGGTCTGCTAGTCCGTTACCACCAGCAAACCGTCATCTGTCTGGTGCCATTCGGCGGGCTCATTGAGCCAGCGCCATTCCATCCCTTCCATCATCCTGCTTTGCTCCCTTTTATCCCGCGTAATCCCGCACAAATGGGGCTAGCCAACGCCTCGTCCGGTCACGACAGGTCATGGCTGCGCCTCTGCGGAACCCATAAAAGGAGTCAATAGTGTCGCTATTGCTGCCCCGATACAAGGCTTGTGCGTTGCGCCATCAGTGCGTCCCAAAAAGCGCGGGGGGCCTGATGGCCCCCCGCAAACACACCGGATGAGAAAATGCCTTACTTGGCGGCGCTATCCTTCACGCACTTCTGGACAAAGCTGTTCTTGGCCGCGCCAGCCAGCTTCTTGTCGGCTGCCGCCTTCTCGCACTTGGCCGCCGGATCCACCGCCGCGCCCGTCTTCACGCACTTCTGGATAAAGCTGTTCTTGGCCACACCGGCCAGCTTCTTGTCGGCGGCCGCCTTCTCGCACTCACCGCTCGCGGCGCCAGTGGCATCTTTCACGCACTTGCCGACAAAGCTGGTCTTGGCGGCGCCGTTAAGCTTTTTGGCTGCGGCCTGCGCCTCGCACTGCAACTGGGCTGCGTCGTTGGCAAAGACCGGATTGGCCAGCAGCACGCTGCCGCAGAGCAGGCCGAACAGGATGGTACGCTTCATGGGTGATCTCCTCTCTATCTGGTGATGTGTTTGCATGGTCATATTTGCATGACGATGTGTTGCAAATGGCTGTGATTGCAACATCTGATTGTTGCCGCAGATCCCCCGCCTCGCCAGCTTGGGAGCGGAGCAAAGGGCAACCATCGCCCGCACTATAGCGCCGATTGGCTGAGCGGGATGGTCCCCAGCCAACCCTTCCCCGACGGCAAGTCTGCCCCCAACTTTCCCGCCACGCCCGCCAACTCCAATAAAATCAAGGGCCATGGGAATCCGGTTCCCGGTCAGAGCGATTTGTTGAGCCAGCGCAAAAAACCAGTCATTACTGACACTTACGTCATTTTTTGACTGGCACGACCAGATTCGACTGGCTTAACATAGCCATCCGGTGCCTATTCATCAGTGATGGGCTGCTGCCCCGCTGGTTAATGGAGCATATTGGAAGCTGTAATCCACGGGCGGTAGCGTGGGTTTTGCACAGTGATTGATGCATTGCGTAGGTTGGCGCTGAGCGTAGCGAAGCCCAACACGCGAGCCCTCGGCCAGTTGGTGGCCATTCGGTGCAACCGAACAGACTGGATATTTCCGGAAAGGAGAACCATGCGCTATCGCCGAGCAACAACCAGTGGGGCATGTTGGTTCTTCACCGTCAACCTGGCTGACCGAAAGCAGGATCTACTGGTACGTCATATCGACCTGCTGCGCGAAGTGCTCCGCCACGTCAAACAGCAACACCCCTTCGAGATTATTGCCATGGTGGTGATGCCGGATCATCTCCATGCCATATGGCAACTACCGCCGGGTGACAGTAACTATCCCATGCGCTGGTCTCTAATCAAGGCCGGCTTTTCACGAAGTCTCGCCAAAACAGAGCGGATACGGGAGAGCCG
This sequence comes from Aeromonas sp. QDB62, assembly GCF_027705695.1. NCBI lineage: Bacteria > Pseudomonadati > Pseudomonadota > Gammaproteobacteria > Aeromonadales > Aeromonadaceae > Aeromonas > Aeromonas sp. QDB62. Next base: position 45,306 of record NZ_JAPDCD010000024.1, read on the forward strand.
ACTCAGAAAACGGGAACGCGGTATCTGGCAACGCCGTTATTGGGAGCATCTGATCCGGGATGACAAGGATCTGCAAGCCCATGTCGATTACATCCATTTCAATCCGGTCAAACATGGTTATTGTGCCAAACCTGTCGATTGGCCTTACTCCTCCATTCATCGCCATATCGCCGCAGGATGGATAACGCCAGATTGGGCCATTGATAGTGACTCGCGTCGGGAATAATCGACTTGGGATATGTTGTAGGTTGGCGCTGAGCGCCGCGAGGCCCAACAAACGGGAGATATGATTTCCCAAATAAGATCATTTTTGACCATATAGAATCGATAACCAAAATCAAATCTAGGGAAGGTGCGAACAAGTGGATCGCACCTTCACCACGAACTCTTTGTCCGCATTTGAAATGCCCATCACTCCAAAAACCTGACTTTTTGCTGCAAGTATTCGGCTATTAAGCGCCATTTAGCCTCATTTTCGAGGCTTATCTCGATTTTTGGGCACAGCTATCCCATGCCCGTATCATCTGGTCCACGCGAAACAGATTCGCCAGCGTAAACAACATCGCCAGTTGGTTGTCGTTCTTACGCAGCCCCTTGAACCGCGCCTTCACAAAGCCAAACTGACGTTTGATGATCCGAAACGGGTGCTCCACTTTGGCGCGGATGGAGCCTGTAAATGATTCTGTGTAACTGCCCACTCCATTACAGGTGACCGTTCAGGCGATCACCGAACTCGATAATAAAGCGATTTAGGGCAAGCTTCCAATTCTGGATCGGCATGGTCCATTTCTTGGAGGCCTGCTGTATCGCGAGAAACGCCACTTTTAGCGCAGAGTCGTCGGTCGGGAAGAGCTTCCTTTGCTTGGTCGCTTTGCGCAGCACGCTGTTCAACGACTCAATGGCATTGGTGGTGTAAATCACCTTCCGGATGGCGGGGGGATAATCGAACAGCGTGATCAGATTATCCCAGTTGCCCTGCCAGGAGCGCGCTATTTGCGGGTACTGGCTATCCCAGCGCTCGCCGAAGGCCGCCAGCGCCTGTTGAGCCTCACGTTCCGTCGCAGAGTGGTAGATCTGCTTCAGATCCGCCGTCACCGCCTTGTAGTCCTTCCAGGAGACATAGCGCAACGAGTTGCGCACCATGTGGACGATACACAGTTGAACCTTGGTCTGGGGATACTCCACAGCAATCGCATCAGGAAAGCCCCTGAGACCGTCCACACACGCAATCAGGATATCTTCCAGGCCGCGATTCTTCAGCTCGGTCAGGACCGACAGCCAGAACTTTGCCCCTTCGATCTCGGCCAGCCACAGGCCTAACAGCTCCTTGTGACCCTCCATATTGATGCCCAGTGCCAGATAGAGCGACTTGTTAATCACCCGCTGGTTCGCGCGGATCTTCAGCACAATGCAGTCCAGATAGACGATGGGATAGAGTGGATCCAGCGGCCGGTTTTGCCATTCGTGGACCTGCTCGATGACGCGCTCGGTCACCTTCGATACCAGCCCTGCCGAGATGTCGGCGTCATACATCTCTTTGAACGCGTCCACGATGTCACGGGTGCTCAAGCCCCTGGCGTAGAGGGCGAGGATCTGGTCGTCCATCTGGGTCAGGCGGGACTGGCCCTTGCGGACAAACTGAGGCTCGAAAGAGCTGTTGCGATCACGAGGCGCCTGGATGGTGACCTCTCCGTGCTGCCCTTTGAGGCGCTTGGTGGAATAGCCATTGCGATTGTTACCGGTCCCGCGGCCTTGTGGGGCGTGTTTCTCGTAGCCTAGGTACTCGTCCATCTCGGCATTGAGCGCGGTCTCGACGGTGAGCTTGATCAGCTGTTGGGTGAGGGTGCCGAGATCTTTTTCAGACTTGATGTCTTTGGCCAGCTCAGCGGCCAGTGCTTTGAGTTTGTCTTGGTCCATTTGCTTACCCACGAAGGTATCCTTTTGAAAAAGTTACTTATTCGTGGGCGGTTACACAATTGGATTTACAGGCTCCGCGGATGCTGGATTTGAGCCTCTCAAAGGCAATCACAGCCTTGTTTTTGTGCGGATGTTTTTTGAGCTCCTTGAGCCTGCCAGGTCGCATCGCAATCGCCCATTGTGCCTTTACATCTGCCAGCTCTTCACGGTTTTCTGCACCCTGATATCCTGCGTCAGCGAACACAAATGCCTCCTCGCCATGGAGCAGATTTCCCACTTGATTGAGGTCGTGCTCATTGGCTGCCGTGGTCTCCAGACTGTGCGTCAGGCCACTCTTGGCATCGACACCGATATGAGCCTTCATGCCGAAGTACCATTGATTGCCTTTCTTGGTCTGGTGCATCTCGCCGTCACGCTCGCCACGCTTGTTCTTGGTCGAGCAAGGGGCCTCAATGAGAGTGGCATCGACCAACGTGCCTTGCTTCATCATGATGCCGGCGTCAGAAAGCCATTGGTTGACGGTGTCGAAGAGCTGCCGGGCCAGCCGGTGCTGCTCCAGCAGATGGCGGAAGTTCATGATGGTGGTACGGTCGGGGATGGCCTGGTCCAGTGAGAGCTTGGCAAACAGACGCATCGAAGCAATCTCATAGAGCGCATCCTCCATGGCGCCGTCGCTAAGGCTATACCACTGTTGCATGCAGTGAATACGCAGCATGGTATCGAGTGGGTAGGGACGACGGCCATTACCTGCCTTGGGATAGACGGGCTCGATGACCGCCAGCATCATTGCCCATGGGAGCAACGCCTCCATACGAGCTAGGAATAACTCCTTACGGGTTTTGCGGCGTTTGCCATTGAAAACTCGCTATCCGCGAAGGTGAGCTGATGATTCATGCTGAACCTTATCCCTGATGCCAAGTGGGGCTCATGATCTCACATCAGGGACTTGTTCGCACCTTCCCTAAGCGGCTTAGCCCACCAAAAACGCTCTTAACCGGGCAAACTCCGCAGGCAAATTAACGGAGAGCAGCGGCAGTTCGGCGTGCTTGGCCAGCGGGCCGGGCAGCGGTACATCGAGATTGAGGATCTCGTCTACCGACTCCTTGAACTTGGCGGGATGGGCGGTGCAGAGGAACACCCCCACTTCGTCCTCGGCCAGCTGTTCCTCCAGCAGATCCCAGGCAATGGCGCCGTGGGGTTCGCAGAGGTAATCCAGCTGATGCAGGCGTTTGAGCGCGTCGCGGGTCTGGGCATCGTCACGCATACCGGAGCCTAAGGTCTCCAGTGCCCAACCCTTGCGACGGCAGAGCTCTTCTACCCGCGGCCAGTTGTTGGGGCGGCTGACATCCATGGCATTCGACAGGGTGGCCACTGTCTGGTGCGGCTCCCACTGACCGGTTTTCAGGTAGCGCGGCACGGTATCGTTGGCGTTGGTGGCGGCGATAAAGCGCTTCACCGGCAGCCCCAGCGCCTTGGCAATCAAGCCTGCGGTGAGGTTGCCAAAGTTGCCGGACGGCACGCTGATCACCGCCTTGGCGCGGTCGGCTTTGGGCAGCTGGGCCACCGCCTCGAAGTAGTAGCAAACCTGCGCCAGCAGACGGCTGATATTGATGGAGTTGGCTGAGTTGAGGCCAATGGCCTTTTTCAGCGCCTCGTCGTCAAAGGCCTGTTTCACCAGCGCCTGGCAGGCATCGAAGTCACCGTCGATGGCGATGGTGCGAATATTGCCGCCGAGGGTGCAGAAGAGCTTCTCCTGCAGCGGGCTTATCTTGCCCTTCGGGTAGAGAATGACCACCTCGATCCCCTCCAGCCCATAGAAGGCGTGGGCCACGGCGGCGCCGGTGTCGCCGGAGGTGGCAGTGAGGATGGTGATATTGTCATTTGTTCTAAAGGTGGCGAGGCACTGGGCCATAAAGCGGCCGCCAAAATCCTTGAATGCCAGGGTCGGGCCGTGGAACAGCTCAAGGGCATAAGTGCCATCTTTCAATTTGACCAGCGGTGCCGGGAAGGTGAAGGCGGCGTTGATCAGCTCGCTGACCTTGGCGGCGGGCACTTCATCCCCCAGCAGGTGGCTCAGGATGCGGGCAGAGCGTTCGGCCAGCGGCAGATCCAGCAAGGCATCCACATCGGCGAGCGCTTCGAGTTGTTCGGGGAAGAAGAGCCCCTGTTCGCGACCCAAGCCCTGACGCACCGCCTGCGCGAAGCTCACCTGTTCGCTGTTGTCCTTGATATTGTAGAGATTCATAGCTCGCTTCCTGTTACCCGTGCCCCGGCCATGTCCAGTTTGCAGACCCGGGCAAATCCATCTTCGTTCTGCACAAAATGTGCTTCCATCCAATCCTTCATTCGCTCGGCCTGCGCCAGATCCTTCATCACCACAAAGACGGTGGGGCCGGAGCCGGAGATGCCGGTAGCGAGCGCCCCGTTCTGGGCCGCCTGCGCCCGCACCTCGGCAAAGCCTTCGATCAGCGCCGCGCGGTAGGGCTCGGCAATCACGTCTTTCAATACGCTGGCGGCCAGCCCCTCCTGCCCGGTGTAGCTGGCGTGGACAAAGGCAGCCAGGCGACGACCGTAGGTGAGGCAATCCTGACGGCGATATTGGGCCGGCAGGATGGCGCGGGCGGCGGCGGTAGAGACCACAGTGCCCGGGTAGCAGACCACCCAGTACCACTGCTCGAACACCGGAATGCCCTGACTGATAACGCCGTGCTCTTCCAGCACCAGCTGCATGCCACCGAGATAACAGGGGGCCACGTTGTCGTAGTGAACGGAGCCGGAAATGCGCCCTTCCATCTCCCCCATCAGCAGCAGCATGTCGTGCTCGTTGAGCGGCTCACCGTGAAAGGCGTTGAGCCCTTCCAGCGCCGCCACCACGCTACAAGCGCTGGACCCCAGCCCCGAGCCGACCGGCAGGTTCTTCTCCAGCACCATTTCGAGCGGCTTGAGTGTCAGGCCGCGCTTCTCCAGCGCCTCGCCATAGGCAACCCAGCAGTCAAACAGGATATTCTTTTTCGGATCGTCCGGCAGCTTGTGGGCGTAGCGGCCCACGGATGAGAGCGCAAAAGGCACGTCAGCGGTTTTCACCTGCACCCGATCGCCGAGCAGGGTGCCATTCACGGGGGCGAGCGCCGCCCCCAGTACATCGAATCCCACGCTCAGGTTGGCGCTGGAGGCGGGAGCATAGGCGACCACGCTACTGCTCTGGTACATGTCTGAACTCATGCTTATAGCTCCTGCTTCCAGTTCTGGGTGCGCAGCACATCGGCAAATACGCCCGCCGCGGTCACTTCGGTACCGGCGCCGTAGCCGCGCAGCACCAGCGGGATCGGCTGGTAGTAGGTGGAGAAGAAGGCGAGCGCGTTTTCCCCGTCTTTGACCTTGAACAGCGGCTCATCGCCACCGACCGCCTTGATGGCGACCTTACACTTGCCACCTTCGATGGAGCCCACATAACGCAGCACCTTGCCTTCACGCTGGGCAGCGGCGAACTGGTCGCGGAACCAGCCGTCCGCTTCGGGTAGGCGGGCCATAAAGGCTTCCACGTCGCCACTGACGTCAAATCCGGGCGGCAGCGCCTGCTCGACTTCGACATCGGAGAGCTCCAGCGCCATGCCCGCCTCGCGAGCCAGAATGAGCAGCTTGCGCGCCACATCCATGCCGTTGAGATCGTCGCGGGGATCCGGCTCGGTAAAGCCGTTGCTGCGGGCGATTTGGGTCGCCTCGGAAAATGCCATCCCCTCATCCAGCTTGCCGAAGATAAAGGAGAGCGAACCGGACAGGATGCCATCGAAGGCGCGCAGCTTGTCACCGGCCTTGATGAGGTTCTGCAGGTTCTCGATAACCGGCAGGCCCGCACCCACGTTGGTCTCGTACAGGAACTTGCGGCGAGTCTGACGAGCAGTGCGGCGCAGCGCCTTGTAGTAATCGAGCGAACCGGTGTTGGCCTTCTTGTTCGGGGTGACCACATGGAAACCGGCGGCCAGGAAGTCGGCATACTGCACGGCCACCGCCTCGGAGGAGGTGCAATCGACGATCACCGGGTTGATGATATGGCTATCTTCCACCAGCTTTTTCACCCATTCCAGCGAGAAGCTGTCGCGGGCCTCGACCAGCTGTTCGCGCCAGTTGGCGAGGTTGAGGCCATCCTTGTTGACCGCCATCTGGCGGCTGTTAGCGATGCCCACCACCCGCAGGCCAGTGCCCTGCTCGGCCAGTACCGGTTGCTGGCGGGCAATCTGATCCACCAGCGCGGCACCGACGCCGCCGACCCCGACCACAAAGAGGTCGATAAAGTGCTGGCTACCAAAGAAGTTCTGGTGACACGCCTTGATGGCTTCCGCCACCTTGCGATCCCGCACCACCGCCGAGATGGAGCGCTCGCTGGAGCCCTGCGCAATGGCGACGATATTGATGGAGGCTTGCGCCAGCGAGGTGAAGAAACGGGCTGCCATCCCTTTGCTGGTGCGCATGCCGTCACCGATGAGGGAGATGATCGCCAGATCGCTGATGATATCCAGCGGCTCCAGCAGCTGGTTTTTGAACTCCAGCTCGAACTCGCGCTCCAGCACCTTGCGGGTCTTCTCACTGTCGTAGCTGTGGATACAGAAGCTGACGCTGTACTCGGAAGATGACTGGGTGATCAGCACGATACTGACCCCGGCGCGGGAGACGGCGGAGAAGATGCGACCGGCCATGCCGACCATCCCCTTCATACCGGGGCCGGAGACGTTGAACATGCACATGCCGGACAAGTCGGAGATGGCCTTCACTTTCAGGTCATCGTCGCCGCTCTCGGGGCCGATCAGGGTGCCCGGACCTTGTGGGTTGAAGCTGTTCTTGATGAGGCAGGGAATATGGAACTGGGCCACCGGCGCGATGGTTTTCGGGTGCAGCACCTTGGCGCCGAAGTAGGAGAGTTCCATCGCCTCCTTGTAAGAGAGGGTTTTCAGCAAGTAGGCATCCGGTACCAGACGGGGGTCGCAGCTGTAGCAGCCCTCGACGTCAGTCCAGATCTCGCAGCACTCTGCATCGACACAGGCGGCCAGCACGGCGGCGGAGTAGTCGGAGCCGTTACGGCCCAGCAGCACGGTTTCGCCCTTGTCGCTGCCGCCGGTAAAGCCCGGCATCAGGTAGAGGCAATCGCTACGCAGACCCTTGGCGGCAAAGCGCAGACGGGAGGCTTCGATATCGACGTGGGCTTCCAGATAGCCGCCGTCGGTGACCAGCAGCTCTTCCGGTATGATCAGCTCCAGATCCAGACCGCGCACCCGCAGCAGTTCGTGCATAAAAGCGATGGAGAGGTTCTCGCCACGGCTCAGAATGCGCGCCTGCACGTTGTCCGGGCAGAGGCCCAGAAGACGGATGCCCTGCATCAGCCGCTCAACCTGATCCAGCTCGGCGGTGAGACGGGCCAACAGCGCCTTGTCATCGAGCGCCGGATAAGCCGCCTTCAACCCGGCCAGCAGGCGGGAGAAGATGCCGTTGACTTCAAACAGGGTGGAACTGGCATCCATGCCGCGACTGGTCTGTTCCACCAGCGCCACCAGATGATTGGTCACCTTGGCAGGCGCAGACAGCACCAGGGCTACCTGAGATTGGCCGTGGGTATTGACCGCGATATCGGCCACCCGTAAAAAACGCTCTGCATCGGCCAGTGAAGACCCGCCAAATTTCAACACTCTCATCGCTTTCTCTCCCTGTAAATCTATGAAATTCAATCTAAAAACCAATCCAACAAAAAGGCCCGTACTGGGTGGGTACGGGCCTTTTCTGATTTCTGTGCTTGTTCGTCAGCGCATCAACCGGCCCCAGTGCCACCTGTGGTGGTACCGGTAATAATGGTGGTGGTGATGACGTTGGTGAATAACTGCATGACGAACACTCGTTGACGAAGCTGGCTTTTAGCAATACCGCGGCGGGCGATGGGCTGTCAACTTAAACCTCTTTGCTACTCACGCCCAAATCGGCGCGCAAGGTCTTTGCAGAGCAGATGGAGCATGTTCAAATCCCGCTGCGGCAGCATGGGCACCCGGTCCATCACCCATTGATGCAGTTTTTCATCCTGCGAAACTCCGAGCTCACCCAGCAATTCTGCTGTTTTGCTTTTCAGCACCCGAACCTGCCCGGCGTTATCAAAATTTTCTGCTACCGCAGCGGCGCCGTCGGCGTTCAGCTCATCCATCAGCTGACTCATCTCGTAGGCGTAGAGCATGATCGCCTGCCCCAGATTGAGGGAGGGGTAGCTCACCTTGAGCGGCAGATAGCTGATGAGATCGACCTCGGCCAGCTGCTCGTTGGAGAGTCCCGACTCCTCGCAGCCAAAGACGATGGCGACCTTGCCGAGCGATGGCTTGATGCGGATCTGCTCGCGGATCTCCCCCGGCGTGAGGTAGTGCTGGTAGCGACCGCGCTCACGGGCGGTGGTGGCGATCACCAGATCCATGTCAGCCAGCGCCTCGGGCAGGGTATCGAACGCCTCGGCCTGGGTCAGGATCTCCTGGGCGCCGTGGGCCACCCAGCTCGCCTCCTCCTCTTCGTGTACCCGGCTCGCCACCAGTCGCATGGCATCGAATCCCATGGTTTTCATGGCGCGGGCCGCCGCCCCCACATTCGCAGGACGGGCAGGTGCCACCAGGACAAAATAGAGCTTCATCGGGTTTCCTCACAGGCCGGACGGCCTCTCAAACAGACTGCAAACAGTCGCTAAACCATCAGCAAAACAGGGGCGCAATCTACCGTTTATCCCCGAAAATTGCCACTTGAACAGACGTTTCAATGTTGCGATAGTGGCCTGACGTGTGAACAAATTACACCCAATCCTTCGCGCTATCGGCCCGACAGATCACAAGGAAGAGAGAGATGCAGCAGCCATTGGAACAGGCCGTCGCCGAGACGATTCTGCAACGCTTCGAGTCGTTTTACAGCCGGTTTCTCGAAATCACCCAGGGCAGCAAGAGCCGCTTCGAGAACAGTGACTGGCTGGGGGTGCAGCTCGCGGGGCGCGAGCGTATTCGCCTCTATGACCACCATGTGGGGGCCACCGCCAGCTCCATCCGCCAGATGATGGGGGAGCACCACGCCACCCAGGCGCTGCTCAAACAGGTCAAAAGTGCCTTTAGCGATCTGCTGCCAAAATGCGAGAACTTCGAGGTGGCGGAGTCTTTCTTCAACTCCGTCTATCGCCGGATCTTTCGCCATCGCAATATCCGTGACGAGAACCTCTATATTCATCCCTTCGTCAGCCGTGGCGAAAAACCGGACCTGAGCGCCCTGCTGCGGGTCTATCGCACCGATCTGGCCCACCTGCCGCAGACGTTGAGCCAACTCTTGGGGGATTACAGCTTCACCCTTCCCTACGAGGACAAGCAGCGGGATATTGTCGACATCCACCGCCATCTTGCGGAGAACGGCCCGCAAATCCTCCATGACGAGCCGTTTGCCATCGAGCTGCTCAAAGAGGTGTTCTACCGCAACAAGGGGGCCTATCTGGTGGGGCTGATCCGGGCCCGGGATCAGGTGTTCCCCTTTATTCTGCCCCTGCTCAGCACGGGTCACAGCATCTATGTGGACACGGTGATCTTCGAGCCGGATCTCGCCTCTATCGTGTTTGGTTTCGCCCGCGCCTACTTTATGGTCTATGCCCGCGAACCGGCGCTGTTTGTCGCCTTCCTGCGCCAAATCATGCCCCACAAGCCCGATTACGAGATCTACAACGCCATCGGTTGCCAGAAGCACGGCAAAACCGAGCTCTATCGCCACTACCGCCACCATCTGGCCCAGAGCCGGGATCAGTTCATCATCGCCCCCGGCATCAAGGGGATGGTGATGAGCGTGTTTACCCTCCCCTCCTACGATGTGGTGTTCAAGGTGATAAAAGACGAGTTCACTCCCCCCAAGGATGTGAGCCACGAGCAGGTGAAAGCAAAGTACCGGCTGGTTAAACAGCACGATCGGGTGGGCCGCATGGCCGATACCCAGGAGTTCACCAACTTCGAGTTTCCCCTCGATCGCATCTCACCCGAGCTGCTTGCCGAGCTCAAGACGGTGGCACCGTCGGCGCTCACCATCAGCGACGACAAGCTGGTGATCAAGCACCTCTATACCGAGCGCAAGATGATCCCGCTCAACCTCTATCTGGACAAGGCGGACGAGCAGCAGACCCGGCTCGCGCTGGAGGAGTACGGCAACGCCATCAAACAGCTGGCGGCGGCCAACATCTTCCCGGGGGACATGCTGTTCAAGAACTTTGGCGTCACCCGCCACGGCCGGGTGGTCTTCTACGACTACGACGAGATCTGTTACATGACGGAGTGCAACTTCCGCCAGATCCCGCCGCCCCGCTACCCCGAAGACGAGTGGAGCGCCGAGCCCTGGTATTCGGTGGCCCCCAACGACATCTTCCCCGAGGAGTTCGCCACCTTCCTGCTGCAAAAGCCGCAAGTGCGGGAGATCATGCTGCAGCTGCACAAGGAGATGTTCGACGCCAACTACTGGAAGATGCTGCAGAGCAACATCAAGGTGGGGGTATTCGAGGATGTCTACCCCTACCGGCGCAAGAAGCGTTTCAAGTACCAGCGCGGCGGCTGATCCCGCTGGCCCAGCGCGAATGGCAGCAACGAAAACGGGGTGGCCAAAGCCACCCCGTTTTGCTATCCGCTTTGCGCCTTAACTGCCGCGACGGCGGATCACCCCCTCCTGCATGGTGCTCGCCACCAGCATGCCGTCACGGGTAAAGAACTGGCCGCGCACCAGACCGCGACCGCCGCTGGCGCTCGGGCTGTCTACCACGTAGAGCAGCCAGTCGTCGAAGCGGAAATCCCGGTGGAACCACATGGAGTGATCGATGGTAGCCACCTGCATATCCGGCTCCCAGTACGACACCCCGTGGGGCTGCAGGGAAGTGAGCAGGAAGTTGAAGTCGGAGGCGTAGGCCAGCAGGTATTTGTGGATCCGCAGATCATCCGGCATCTGGCCATTGGCCTTGAACCAGACGTGACGCACCGGATCCTGCACCGTTGGGCGAATAGGGTCGACCAGGGTCACCGGGTGCATCTCGATGGGCTGCTCGCAGAGGATCTTGTCGCGCAGGGAGGGCGGGATCAGGTTCTCGTAGGGACGCACCAGTTCCAGCTCGCTCTTGAGCGCTTCCGGCGGGGTGATGCCGGTGGGCATCTGCGCCTGATGCTCGAAGCCGTCGGCCGGCACCTGAAACGAGGCGTTGAGATAGAAGATGGGCTTGCCGCCCTGAATCGCCTTGACCCGGCGGGTAGAGACGGTCTGACCGTCGCGGATATTCTCCACGTCATAGACGATGGGGCGGGTCACATCCCCCGGACGCAGGAAGTAGGAGTGAAAACTGTGAACCTGACGGCCGGTCTCGACCGTCTGCTTGGCGGCTGACAAGGCCTGCCCCATTACCTGTCCGCCAAACACGGCCCGCAGACCGAGATCCTGGCTCTGGCCCCGAAACAGGCCCTCCTCGATTTTTTCCAGCGCCAGCAACGCCAGCAGCTCATCAAGTACCTTGCTCATCGTTCACTCCTCTATCAGAGCCGCACAGGCTAACAAGCTCACCGGAGCAGAGCAACCATGGCGACGAGTCTGCGGGCGATCAGACGACAGAAACGCCACTCAACCTCTTGCCCGCCTCCCCTTTTGCAAGCGATGGGAGGTCATTTGATACAAAAAAAGCCCGCACCATCTGGTGCGGGCCTTTCTATTGGCCGACTGCGCGCTATTTGACGGCGCGCAGTACGCAACGGGTTGTCGGCTTACTTGCTGCCGGTACCTGAGTTACGGGTAGAGGCTTGCGGCTTGCGACGGGCGGTGGTAGCGCGAGCGCGCGGCTCTTTGCCCTGCATCTCTTTGTGACGCTGCACGGCGCGACGGATCTGGGCGGCCTGCTTGTGACGGCTGGTTTTGCCATCTTGCTGCAGATCGACCTTGGATTCTGTCTCCGGCGGCAGGTTGACCAGACCGCGCAGGTAGTTCACTTCCGGCAGTTTCAGCTCTTGCCAGCCGCCGCGCGGAATGCCGCGGTCCAGCTTGACGTCGCCGTAGCGGATACGCATCAGGCGGCTAACCTGCACTTCCTGGGATTCCCACAGGCGGCGTACTTCACGGTTGCGACCTTCGGTCAGGGTGACGTTGAACCACTGGTTCAGACCCTCACCGCCAGCCGGTTTGATCTTGTTGAACTTGGCGGTGCCATCTTCCAGCTGCACGCCCTTGCGCAGACGCTGCAGCATGGCTTCGGTGATTTCGCCAAACACGCGTACCGCGTATTCCCGCTCCACTTCATGGCTCGGGTGCATCAGACGGTTGGCCAGCTCACCGTCGGTGGTGAACAGCAACAGACCGGAGGTGTTGACGTCGAGGCGGCCGACCGCGATCCAGCGGGCACCTTCCATCTTGGGCAGACGATCAAACACGGTGGGACGACCTTCCGGATCGTGACGGGTACACATCTCCCCTTCCGGCTTGTGGTAAGCCAGTACGCGGCAGATCACTTCCTCTGCCCCGCGGGTCTTGACCTGGTGACCATCCACCCGGATCACGGCGTTCACTTCGACGCGATCCCCCAGTGTGGCGACCTTGCCATCCACACTGACCCGACCTGCGGTGATCAGGGCCTCCATCTCACGACGGGAGCCGTGACCCGCGCGGGCCAACACTTTTTGCAGTTTTTCACTCATCGGGGTTACCTGATTGTTGATCGCTGCCCACTGGTCAAAGGGGCAACGGGGTTAACTGTAACAAACGCCGGTTGAAGCGCTCGCCACAGTTGAAAAATGTACATCTCGGTGAAATCGGCACGCTTGGGCGCCATTCACCGGGCATCGCTCTCCCCGTCCACCACCGAGGGCAACAGGGGTTGCAGCTCCGGATCCAGCTCGGGGAGCTGCTCCAGACTCTGCAGATTAAAGTAATCCAGAAACTCTCTGGTGGTGGCGAGCAGTTCGGGACGACCCGCGACCTCTTTGTGGCCAATGCTGCGCACCCAGCCACGCTCTTTCAGGGTATTCACTATCTGGCTCGACACCGCCACCCCGCGGATCGCTTCGATCTCGGCCCGGGTGATGGGTTGGCGATAGGCGATCAGGGTCAGCGTCTCCATCACGGCGCGCGAATAGCGCGGCGCCCGCTCGCTCCAGAGCCTTGAAAGCTCTTCGGCATACTCCTGACGCGCCTGAAAGCGCCAGCCGGAGGCGACCTCTTTGAGCTCGACGCCCCGTTCGCTGTAATCTTGCCTGATCTCGGCCAACAGCAGCTGAACATAGCGACTGGTCACCGGATAATCGGCCAGCACGCTGCTTTTCAGCTCGCTGACGTTGAGCGGACGACCAGCCACGAACAGCGCAGCTTCGATCAAGGTCTTGAGTCGTTCAGTGGGCAGCGCCACGGTTGCCCTCCTCGCTCTGCTCGGCCAATGCAAAATGGATTGGACCCAAGGGTTCTGCCTGCAGGATCCAGATCAGTTGCTCCTTGCACAGCTCCAGCAGGGCCAGAAACGTCACCAGTACCCCCATGCGTCCCTCTTCGGCGCGCAGCACCTGCTCAAGGCGCAGGGTCTGCCCCAGCGTGAGCATGGCGAGGATCTCCGCCATGCGTACCCGGGTCGGGATCTGTTCGCGGCGGATCTGGTGATGTTCGAAATGAGTCGCGCGTTTTACCACACTTTGCATGTAAAGGGCGAGCTCAACCAGCGAAACATCGGGCGCCAGTGGCTTGAGAGCGCCAAAATCGGGGGGCAAGGCGGCGGCGATAAAGATCTCCCGCTCCACCCGTGGCAGCTCGTTGAGGCGCTCGCCTCCCACCTTGTAGCGCTCGTACTCCTGCAGGCGGCGGATCAGGGTCACCCGCGGGTCTTCCCCCTCCTCTTCATCCTCCAGCTCCGGCGCCTTGGGCAGCAGCAGGCGGGATTTGATCTCCGCGAGCCAGGCCGCCATCAACAGATACTCCGCCGCCAGCTCAAGGTTGAGCCCCTGCATCAGCTCCACGTACTCCATGTACTGGGCGGTGATCTGCAGGATCGGCAAATTGAGGATATCGAGCTGCTGGCGCCGGATCAGGTAGAGCAGCAGATCGAGCGGCCCCTCGAAGGTATCGAGGAACACCTCCAGCGCATCGGGCGGGATGAACAAGTCCTGGGGCAGCTCGTGATAGGGCTGCCCCAGAACCCGCGCGATGGGGGACGGGATGGCGTGGGAGAGAACGGACTCCCCCGCTGACTCCGCGACCGGTGCGCCCGCCTGGGGCGGGGCCGTCACGGAAACAGGGTCGGCAGACTCACTCAAACGGGGTCGGATCCCCTGCGCCGCGACGACGCAGCACCGGCTCGTCGTCAGAGAAATCGACAACGGTGGTGGGCTGCTCGCCCAGATAGCCGCCGTTGACCACCAGATCGATCTGCTTGCCCAGCTTGTCGAAGATCTCTTCCGGGTCAAACTCGGCCATCTCGGAGTCCGGCAGGATCAGGGTGGTGGAGAGCAGCGGCTCACCGAGGGCCTCCAGCAGCGCCTGGGCGATCTTGTTGTCCGGGATACGGATACCGATGGTCTTCTTCTTCTCGTTCATCAGGCGGCGCGGCACCTCTTTGGTCGCCTTGAAGATGAAGGTATAGGCGCCCGGGGTGTTGTGCTTGATCAGGCGAAACGCACCGTTGTCGACCTTGGCGTAGGTCGCGATCTCGGAGAGATCGCGGCACACCAGGGTGAAGTCGTGAGTCGCATCGAGGCGACGGATGCGGCAGATGCGCTCCAGCGCCCCCTTGTCACCCATCTGGCAACCCAGCGCATAGCCGGAGTCGGTCGGATAGACGATGACGCCGCCGTTCTGGATGATCTGTACCGCCTGACCGATCAGACGGGCCTGGGGGTTTTCCGGATGTACGTAAAAATGCTGACTCATAGCTTGTTCTCGCAATGGGGGCAGCAATACCTGCCCGCTCGTATGGTCACGGATCAAAGACCCATGACACTACCTTAACCTGTTTGTGACCACTTCGCTGGTGCCGTTAGCGGCTCGCCAGCAGCTCGGCATGCTGTTCGGTGGTAAGCCCAAAGTGGCCCGGATAGGCCAGCCAGACCGGCATGCCTTCCTTTGGCAACCAGAGGTGGCGGCCCAGCTCGGTCCAGTTGGACGGAAAGTGAAAATCCGATCCCACCGAGATGTACAGATCGTGTTCTTTCGCCCACTGACCCAGATTGGCCCGCTCCTGTGGGCTCTGCTGGGGCAATGACACCTCCATGGCATCGCCACCGGCCGCTTTGAACGCCACCAGCAGCCGCTTGATCCACTTGGCGGTGAGATCGTAACGGCTGGGGTGAGCCAGCACCGCCAGCCCGCCCGCGGCGTGAATGGCTGTGATTGCTTCGCTCATCTCGGGCCACTCGGCCGGGGCATACCCTTTATTGCCACGACTCAGGTACTTTTTGAATACCTTCTGCATGTTGTCGGCTACCCCGCGCGCCACCAGCACCCGGGCGAAGTGGGCACGGGTCACAGCCGCATCACCGGCCAATGCCTTGGCCTCTTCATAGGTGCCGGGGATCAGACACTTCTCCAGACGGCGCCCGATTTCCAGTGCGCGAGCCTCGCGGCGAGCCCGTTGTCCGGCCAAAAACGCCACCAACTGCGGATTTTTTTCATCCACCCCCAGCGCCACGATATGAATTTCGTGATGCTCCCAGCCGGTGGAGATCTCGACCCCGCTCACCAGTCGCAGCGGCAACTGCTCGGTCTCGATGGTGCGGCGCACCTCATCAAGCCCGTCAAGGGTGTCGTGGTCAGTAACCGCTAACACCTCAACCTGTTTTTCAGCGGCGCGGCGCACCAGTTCGGCCGGGCTCAGCACCCCGTCGGAGGCAGTGGTATGGCAGTGAAGATCGAATCTCATCGGCTTGTTTCGCTCTTGTCTTGGGGCCCGCTTGAAAAAAAGAAGGCTAAAAAGCGACTTGACTTGGCCGCGGCTTTATCGTTTTCTGTAGGCACTTCATTGCAAACATCTTTTTACAGGACTTTATCATGCAAACGACTTCCATCCTGACCATCTGGTGGTGGCACACTCCCTGACATGCGGGCGTGTGGTCGTTGCTGTACCTGTAATCTGACAGCAAATTAAGAACCCAAAGAAAAAGCCCGCTGACCCCAGCGGGCTTTTTTATTATCCGGCAAATGGACCTGTGATGAAACCGAGAATTCAGACAAGCGCAATGACCTGGCGATGGCGACCCTACTGAAACCGCCCGAACCGACCCAATTTCCAAAGCATTTTTACGGGATTAGACGCATGAACATCGGTAAACCGCATCACACGCAAGGGAACGCACTATGACAGCCACACATCGCCTTCCTCTGGGTGAATTCGATACCCTCAAACTCAACGCCCCTTATGTGGCCGATCCGCTGGCGCTCTATACCCGCCTCTGTCAGGGTCGCCCCAACAACCTGCTGCTTGAATCGGTGGAGATCGACTCCAAGGCGGGCAAACAGAGCCTGCTGCTGGTCGATGCCTGCCTGCGCATCGAGTGCCGTGGTCGCACCGTGCGGGTTCGCACCCTCAACGACAACGGCGCCCAGTTGCAGAGCCTGCTGGCCGAGCGGCTGCCTGCGGTGGTGGCTCGTTCGCTGGTAGGTGGCGAGCTGCAGCTCGATTTCCCGGCCTCCGATCGGGAGCTGGACGAAGATTCCCGCCTCAAGGGGTGCAGCGTGCTGGACGTGCTGCGCACCCTGCAGCGAGAGCTCGATTGCCAGCTTGGTAAAGAGGCGCTCTTTATGGCGGGCAGCTTCGCCTATGACCTGATCGCTTCCTTCGAGGATCTGCCCGAGGTGCCGGAGGGGAGCAACCACTGCCCCGACTACTGCTTCTACGTGGCCGAGACCCTGATCACCATCGACCATATCGAACGCACCACTCAACTGCTGGCCTGCATCTTTGGCGGCGACAGCGACGAGAGCCAGGTGGAAGACAGATACACCCGCCTGACCGAGCGACTCACCGACTTCAAACAGCTTTGCCAGCAACCCCTTAGCGCCGAGCTGACCACCCAGCCCCTGAGCGGCGGCATGAGCGTGGACAAGAGCGACAAGCAGTTCTGTGCCGAGGTGGAGAAGCTCAAGGGCTTTATCCGCCGTGGCGACATCTTCCAGGTGGTGCCGTCCCGCTGCTTCTCCCTGCCCTGCCCCAGCCCCTTGGCCGCCTATCGCCGCCTCAAACAGACCAACCCCAGCCCCTACATGTTCTACGTGCAGGATGAGGGCTTCACCCTGTTTGGCGCCTCGCCGGAGAGCGCGGTGAAGTTCTGCGCCGCCAGCCGCGACGTCGAGATGTACCCTATCGCCGGTACCCGCCGCCGTGGCTTCAACCCCGATGGCAGCATCAACCGGGATCTCGATGGCCGCATCGAGCTGGAGCTGCGTCAGGATGAAAAAGAGGTGGCCGAGCACCTGATGCTGGTGGATCTGGGCCGTAACGACATCGCCCGCATCTCCGAGCCCGGCACCCGCTACGTCAAGGAGCTGCTGAAAGTGGATCGCTACAGCCACGTGATGCATCTGGTCTCCAAGGTGGTCGGTACCTTGCGCGCCGACCTTGACGCCCTGCACGCCTATCAGGCCTGCATGAACATGGGCACCCTCACCGGCGCACCCAAGATCCGCGCCAGCGAGCTGATTCGCATGGTGGAAGGCAAGCGCCGCGGCAGCTACGGCGGCGCCGTCGGCTACATCAACGGTGCAGGCGAGATGGATACCTGCATCGTCATCCGCTCCGCCTTTGTGAAAGATGGCATGGCCCATGTGCAGGCCGGTGCCGGGGTGGTCTATGACTCCAAACCGCAGGCCGAAGCGGACGAGACCCGCGCCAAGGCGGCCGCCGTGCTGGCCGCCATCGCTGCCAGCCATGGCACCTCCCTGCAAGCACTGAACGCCCAGCAGGAGCAACATAAGGACGTGAGCCATGACTAACATCTTCCTGCTCGACAACTTCGACTCCTTTACCTACAACCTCGTCGACCAGTTCCGCTCCCTCGGCTATCCGGTGAGGATCTATCGCAACAGCCTGCCGGCCAGCCGCATCATGAGCGAAATCGCCGCCTGTGAAGGGGACGCCGTGCTGGTGCTCTCGCCGGGGCCGGGCGCCCCCCATGAAGCGGGTTGCCTGATTGACCTGATCAAGCTGGCACGCGGTCAGGTGCCCATCCTCGGCATCTGTCTCGGTCATCAGGCCCTGTGCGAAGCCTACGGTGGCACCGTCGGCGCGGCGGGCGAAATCGTCCACGGCAAGCGCTCCCTGATTGAGCACAACGGCCACGGCGCCTTCGCCGGTCTGCCGAGCCCGCTGCCGGTGGCCCGCTACCACTCGCTGGTCGCCACCTATGTACCGGAAGAGCTGACGGTGATTGCCCACTATCAGGGCATGCCCATGGCCATTGAGCAGCAGGATGAGCGGGTGCTGGGATTCCAGTTCCACCCGGAATCCATCATGACCTCGGAAGGGGCCCGTCTGCTGACTCAGGCGCTCGCCCATATCACCCGCCCAGAAAGCAGCGTGCGTTAAGGTAAGGAGACCAACATGCATCAACATCTCAACACCCTCTATCAGGGTCAGTCTCTGAGCCGTGAAAGTACCCGCGACGCCTTCGGCCAGGTGGTACGTGGCGAAGTGGATCCCATTGTGCTGGCCAGTCTCTTGACCGCCCTCAAGATCAAGGGGGAGACCCCGGAGGAGATCGCTGGCGCCGCCGAGGCTCTCTTGGCGGAAGCGCGCGACTTCCCGCGTCCAGACTATGCGTTCTGCGATATCGTCGGCACCGGGGGCGATGGCCTCAACACCATCAACGTCTCCACCACCTCGGCGCTGGTCGCCGCCGCCTGCGGCCTGAAAGTGGCCAAGCACGGCAACCGCTCGGTCTCGAGCAAGTCAGGCTCCAGCGATCTGCTGGACAAGATGGGCATCAAGCTCGACATGAGCCCGGCGCAGGCACGCCACTGTCTGGATGAACTCGGCATCTGCTTCCTGTTCGCCCCCCAATACCACGCTGGCGTGCGCCACGCCATGCCGGTGCGTCAGGCCCTCAAGACCCGCACCCTGTTCAACGTGCTGGGGCCGCTCATCAACCCCGCTCGTCCCACCTATCAGCTGATGGGGGTCTATGCCCCCGAGCTGGTGCGCCCCATCGCAGAAACCCTGCTGGCACTGGGGCTGAAAACCGGTATGGTGGTTCACGGCGCCGGGCTCGACGAGATTGCCATCCACGGCCCGACCCAGGTGGCCCAGATCCGTGACGGCGAGATCCGCGAATTCATGATCACCCCGGCTGACTTTGGCCTCGAGACCTATCCGGTCAGCGCCATTCAGGGCGGTGAGCCTGAAGAGAACCGCGCCATCACCGCCGCCATTCTGGAAGGACGTGGCACCCCGGCCCACAACGCCGCCATCGCCGCCAACGTGGCGCCACTGCTGCTGATGGCGGGCAAGGCGAAAGATCTCAAGAGCGCGGCGGCCGAAGTGCTGGCGGTGCTGGCAAGCGGCAAGACGGCAGAGCTCGCTGCCAAGTTGGCCACCCTGAGCCATCAGGAGGCATGATGTCAGCCAAGAACCAGCACGGCACTCACTCAGGCACTAGCTCAGATCGCCCGCAGGGCAGTACCCAGTTTCGCAAGGATAACGAGATGTCAGACCTTATTGCCCCCCATGCTTTTCTGAACATGGCCTCCATCAGCCAGACCATTCTCGGCAAGATCGTGGCGGCCAAGCAGGAGTGGGTTGCCGCCCGCAAGCTGGCCCAGCCGCTGGATAGCTTCCAGAGCGCGCTGACCCCAAGTGATCGGGATTTCGTCGGGGCGCTCAAGGCGGGCTCCACCCGCTTTATTCTGGAGTGCAAGAAGGCCTCCCCCTCCAAGGGCTTGATCCGCGACGACTTCAGCCCGGAGGCCATCGCCGACATCTATGGCAAATACGCCACCGCCATCTCGGTGCTGACCGACGAGAAGTTCTTTCAGGGGGATTTCGCCTTCCTGCCGCGGGTTCGCAGCCGTGTTCAGCAGCCGGTGCTCTGCAAGGATTTTATGATTGACCCCTATCAGGTCTATCTGGCCCGCCACTATCAGGCGGACGCTATCCTGCTGATGCTCTCGGTGCTCACCGACGAGGGGTATCGCGCCCTGTTCGCGGTGGCCAAGGAGCTGGGCCTTGGCGTGCTGACCGAAGTGAGCAATGAAGAGGAGCTGACCCGTGCCATCGCGCTGGGGGCGCCGGTCATCGGCATCAATAACCGGGATCTACGCGACTTGAGCGTCGATCTCAACCGCACCAAACAGCTGGCTAAAGATATCCCGAGCGATCGGGTGGTGATCAGCGAATCCGGCATCAACCACCGCGCCCAGGTGGCGGATCTGCGCCACCACGCCAAGGGCTTTCTGGTGGGCTCATCCCTGATGGCCGAGCCGGATCTGGAGGCTGCTGTGCGCAAGCTCACTCTGGGCCAGAACAAGGTGTGCGGCCTGACCCGCGCCGACGATGCCGCCGCCGCCCATCAGGCGGGCGCGGTGTTTGGCGGCCTTATCTTTGTGGCAAAGAGTCCGCGCTATGTGGACATCCCCGCCGCCCGCGCCGTGATGGCGGGTGCGCCGCTCGCCTATGTGGGGGTGTTTCGCAATGCCCAGCAAGAGACCATCGCCAAAACGGTGGAGGCGCTCGGGCTCGCCGCGGTGCAACTGCATGGGGATGAAGACGCCGCCTATATCGACAACCTGCGTCCGCTGTTGCCGGCGACCTGCCAGATCTGGAAAGCCATAGGCGTCTCTCTTGGCAAAGAAAGCGGCGAGCCGCTGCCCGCCCTCGACTATCCGGCGGATCGCCTGCTGCTGGATACAAAAGTGGGCAGCCAGAGCGGCGGCACGGGTCAGGCGTTCGACTGGGCCATGCTGGCCCATCTCGACAAGAACAAACTGATGCTGGCGGGGGGGCTCAATCCCGACAACGCCCTGCAGGCGGCGCAAGTGGGCTGCCTCGGCCTTGATTTCAACTCCGGGGTAGAGAGTGCCCCGGGCCAGAAGGATACACACAAGATTGCGGCCGCGTTTGCCGCCCTGCGCACTCTGTAACGCAACCCTTTTTGATGTTTCGATTTAGCTAATACAAGGAAGAAGCCATGACCCTGCTCAACCCGTTTTTTGGTGAATTTGGCGGTATGTACGTACCCCAAATCCTTATCCCCGCCCTGCTCCAGCTGGAGAAAGCCTTTGTCGATGCCAAGGATGATCCGGCCTTTATCGCCGAATTTCAGGAACTGCTGACCGAGTATGCCGGTCGCCCGACCCCGCTCACCCTGACTCGTAATCTGACCAAGGGCACCAAGACCCGCCTCTACCTGAAGCGTGAAGACCTGCTGCACGGCGGCGCCCACAAGACCAACCAGGTACTGGGTCAGGCGCTGCTGGCCAAGCGGATGGGCAAGAGCGAGATCATCGCCGAGACCGGCGCCGGTCAGCACGGCGTTGCGACCGCACTGGCCTGCGCCCTGCTCGGCCTCAAGTGCCGGGTCTATATGGGTGCCAAGGATTGCGAGCGCCAGAAGCCCAACGTCTTTCGCATGAAGCTGATGGGCGCCACCGTCATTCCGGTGCACTCCGGCTCCAGCACCCTGAAAGATGCCTGCAACGAGGCGCTGCGTGACTGGGCTGCCAACTACGAGTCGGCCCACTACCTGCTCGGCACCGCCGCCGGCCCGCACCCCTTCCCCACTATCGTGCGGGAGTTCCAGAAGATGATCGGCGAAGAGGCCAAGGCCCAGTGCTTCAAGAAAGAAGAGCGGCTGCCAGATGCGGTGATCGCCTGCGTCGGCGGCGGGTCGAATGCCATCGGCATGTTTGCCGACTTCATCGACAACAAAGAGGTGCGCCTGATCGGGGTCGAGCCGGGTGGTCACGGTATCGAGAGCGGTGAGCACGGTGCGCCGCTCGGTCACGGCAGCAAGGGGGTCTTCTTTGGCATGCACTCCTACCTGATGCAGGACAAGCAGGGGCAAATTCAGGAGTCCTACTCCGTCTCGGCGGGGCTCGACTTCCCCTCCGTCGGCCCGCAGCACGCCTATCTGGCCGCCATCGGCCGCGCCGAGTATGTCTCCATCACCGACAAGGAGGCGCTGGACGCCTTCCAGGAGCTGGCCAAATCCGAAGGCATCATCCCGGCGCTGGAGTCCTCCCACGCGCTGGCCCACGCCCTCAAGATGGCCCGCAGTGAACCGGAGAAAGAGCAGGTACTCATCGTCAACCTCTCCGGCCGTGGCGACAAAGATATCTTCACCGTCGCTGACATTTTCGAGAAAGAAGGAACCTTGTCATGAACCGTTACGCACAACTCTTCTCCCGTCTGGACGAAGCCAATCAGGGCGCCTTTGTGCCGTTCGTGATGCTGGGTGACCCCACCCCCGAATTGTCACTGGCCATCGTCGATGCGCTGGTCGCAGGGGGCGCCGATGCCCTCGAGCTCGGCATTCCCTTCTCCGATCCGGTAGCGGATGGCCCCACCATTCAGGGCGCCGCACTGCGCGCCTTTGCCAGCCACACCACCCCGGACGACTGCTTTGAGCTGCTAGGCCGCATCCGTGCCAAGTACCCGCAACTGCCCATTGGCCTCTTGGTCTACGCCAACCTGGTCTATGTACGCAAAATCGACGGCTTCTACGAGAAGTGCCAGCAGGCAGGCGTGGACTCCGTGCTGGTCGCCGACGTGCCGGTGCAGATGTGCGCCCCCTACAAGGCGGCGGCCGACAAGTTCGGCATCGACAGCATCTTTATCGCCCCGCCCAATGGCGACGCCGAGACCCTGAAACAGGTGGCGGAGCTGGGTAATGGTTACACCTATCTGGTGAGCCGCGCCGGTGTGACCGGTGCCGAGACCAAGGCCGGCATGCCGGTGGAGGGGCTGATCAATACCCTGCGCGAGTTCAATGCGCCCCCCGCCCTGCTCGGCTTTGGCATCAGCGAACCGGCTCAAGTGCGTGAAGCCATTGCCGCCGGCGCCGCCGGTGCCATCTCCGGTTCCGCCGTGGTGAAGATCATCGAGACCCACCACCAGAATCCGGAACATATGCTCACTCGTCTGAAGGAGTTTGTGGAAGGGATGAAGGCCGCGACCAATCGTTAAGGCGGCATGGGTCACATGCCATTGGCCGTAGTGATCCGGCTGCGTATCCACATTACGCATAGCAGCCATCGTTGCATCACCATATCAAAGGGAGTCTGACCGGCTCCCTTTCTTTTTATCTCGCTTGCACCCGCTTGCAGCTCCCGGCTGTTTGCCCCCTCTCCCTCCGGGAGAGGGCTGGGGTGATGGAAGCTTTACATTCTCTGCCAAATGAGTTGAGCTCCAACCGCTAACTAATTTATTGATCCAACACAGATTCCCGCCAAAACATGCTTCTCAACGCCCAACCCTTGCCATTAAGATAGCCAAACGACAATCCCTCTCTCGGGAGCGCACCATGGCTGCAATTGTTGCTATCTCGCAGGTTAACAGCAGCGAACTGGGAGCTGTCACTCAGGGGCGGTAGCGTGGTTTTTATCGGTTGACGCAGCGTGTAGCGAAGCCCAACAGGCGAACATTATTTCGCCAACCAAATCGGGATAAACAAGGATGTGGCGGATTCGTAAAACAGCTTTCAGATATATTCGCGGTAAACGTTGGGCTTCACTTCGTTCAGCACCAACCTACGCTTTTTAGCCCAACATACGGAATAGCCAAAAAACTATGACAACAAGATGCGTCACAAAAAAATACAAGGCAGGCTCTGGACGCGGTACAGGAAAAGAACAGATTGTTTGTGTTTTACTAACTAGTCCAGACGACGTACTGCAAGCAAAAGACAACCTGGTTTTGAAATACCTTAATAATGCTGGCGTGTCAGCTTCACTTGGCATCTATTTTTATCGTTTTAAGAACAACGCAAAACCATTCATAAAAATTGGAGAGTGCACAAGAAAAGATGGCATCGCCGTAAGATTCAAGCGCGGCTGGCATGGCGCCGAAACTTACTCGGACACATATCTAAAAAAGAAAAATAATGGCAAATATGTAAAAAGCCAGTTCCTTCTTGAAATAGAAAAAATATCAAGTGAAAACCCTGCTTACTTTGTCTTCTATGAGCAGTCTACTATCGACTCACATCCAAAAATAGATGAAATTTTTGCTTATCGAATGCACAAGAGACTATTTAAATGTGGAACAAAAAGCCCTGAGCGCATGAACAGCAACCCATTGCTAGCGAGGCGTTTGGTTTGGCATAAGCGGGCCTTTTCCGAGGTTGTACGTTGTGAATTTCCTGATGGCACAAAATATGGCTAACAAAGCCGCAAACACGGGCAAGCGACAAAGTAGAAGACCTACCTTTCTGAGCCGCTGTTATCGAGCATTATTGCGCCAACCAGATCGGGATAAACAAAGATGTGGCTGATCCGTAAAACAGATCTTCAGATTTATTCGCGGTAAACGTTGGGCTTCACTTCGTTCAGCACCAATCTACGATTTTTAGCCCAACATACGAGATACGCTTTTGGCCGCCCTTTAACCAAACATTAGCCACAAGCAAGAGAGAACGATATGCAACAATTCTTAGAAAGTAACTGGCTGTCAATTCTGTCTATCCTTATAGGTATCGTCGTAGCATATATCTTTTACCGACTACAGAAAAAAGATGCTGCATCTGCATCTGCTGAACGTAAGAAGCACGCTACATATGAGCTATTGGATGTTGTTGAAAGTTACATAATTAATAAGCAGCGACTATCGGAACATGTGATTGAAAATCTGATATATGCGTCTGAACGAGATCACTCAGTTGCATTACGACCAACATGCACTGCAATTTCACTTCTTCAAGATGTAGCCCTGCGTTTACAACGAAGCAGACATTTGGATATACCGCAAAAGTCGGAATATTCCGAAAAAATTGAAGAACTAATACGTGAGACACGCGAGCATCGAGAGCCTACTCGTCTCAATGAATTGAACACAGAACCAGATGAAATCATTACCGCTCTTGAAGCAATGTTGATACCTGAGCGGAGAGAAGATGCGAGAAAAATTCTTGATTCACTAGCAAGCATTGTTGAAAGGAAAAGCGAGTTCTCATTGAAGAATGAAAAGAGCAAAGAGCTTACCATGATAATGGCTACAACTCTTCTTGGTGTGTCTACCGCTCTAGCAACATCATTAATCGGCAGTAAAATTTTCGATTCAGTCACAACTTCACCAATAACTTCAATATTCAGTAAGCTTTTCCCGCTCATGGGGGCACTTCTAGCAGTTGTGGTTGCACTTCAGGTTACAGTTACTGCACTTCGAATCAGGAGGCGTGATTCTAAAAATAGTGATGAAAAGCAAAACATAATGGCTAACTCATCATTCAAACGGGACGCCTAACGGCCCCCTTAATTCAAACGTTATGCGTCAGAGATAATTTATGAATCCAGATATCTTTTTAGATGATTTTGAAATTACAGAAAACACACAAGAACTACATGCAATACTCGGACGTTGCTTGATAGTTGCAACTCATTTTGATCACTTGTGCGACCATACATCGAAATTCTTTGAACTAAAAAATTCGTATGTAAAGGCTGCTGTTGATCTTCATCAATTCGAGGATTACGCGATAGAGTTAATGTGTAAATACCAACCCCTACATCAAAACATAGAGTCATTATCAGTTAATGATGACGTAAAGCATATACTCCTTGCTGCGAAAAAAGCTAGAAATGAAATAGCTCACAGTTTAGCCACTGGTCTAATAGGATGCTTGGATAAAAAAATAGATGAAAGCGAATTTAAATCTCACTTAACTCAACTTATTCAAGATGTAGCTGCTGGCGATTATTTTATTTCTTCTATTTTATCACTGGGTAACAATGACCCTTTGTTTCAATTTTCATACAATAAATATCAAGAAAAAATAGTAGCATGGGTGCTTGGAAAGTGAATTGAAGCCGCATGACAAACGCTTTAAGAGTGACTTCCAATGCGTAGCTTTTTCAGCAATTCTATTAGGCCATGGTTATTACAGTTGTTGTGTTTAGGTTTAGTTTTAGTTTTTATGCGTTGTAACCCCCTTAAGCGGGCGTTATGCCTCAGGAGATTAAACACCTATTGCAACAATAAGTTTGGGACACCCATCATTCTATAAAACAAGTTATATCGCCAAAACATAAATAAAGGGTGACCGAGTTTTTATTTTTACTCAACCACGATATATCCAACAACCCTTTCCAACCCCACCACTAACGCCTTCTTCTCCACACCCGCCATCCCATCAACACCAGCATCAATACAACCCCCGGCAGCCAGACCCAGTAGAGTTCGGAGAGGATCACCGCCTCACCTCGGGCGGTGAGATAGGCCTCCAGCTTGAAGGGGGCGACCCGGATCACCTGCCAGGGAGCAAAGAATCTCTCATCCCGCCACGGCCAGAGCCAGCCAACCCCCTTGCCGCCGGTGGTGAGCGAATCGAGCAGGCTGTGGGAGAGCAAAGATACCAGCAAAAACGACCAGACAGTGGCGGCGCTGGCCCTAAGCTGGCGGTGAAACAGCATGGCCAGTGTGGGCAGAGCAAAGGCAAACAATAGGGAGTGGGTAAAGCCACGGTGGCCAAAGACATGGCCGTAGGCTACCCCCAGTTTGAAGGCGAGCACGTCGGCATCGGGCAGCATGGCGATGACAACCCCCGCCAACAACAAGCGCGGCGGAATAATCCGGCTGCCAAACCCGAGCCCAAGACAGAGAGGGACGGCGGCGTGAGTGACTATGGTGGGCATAGAATGAAGCTCCAACTGCAAACGTGCGTCTACCCTACCCCCGCTCGGTGAAGTGAACGTGAAGTGCACTACGGCTCTGCAAGCGAGTCCATCCCTGCCCCTCGGCCATCCTCCAGATCATCCCTCACCACCTTTTTTCTCTAAAAAGTGAACTTATCTACACTTTTATCTCGTAACCAGCACCGAGAACATCAAAAGTGCACCATCGTACACTTTTTATTGCTGTTTGCTCTTACCATGAGTTAAGGTGTAACAACCTACACTTTTTCCGTAATCATGATGGCAGACACATCGTTGCAAAGCACCCCGAAAGCACTGGATCCCGCCTCGCTGGGGCTGGCGATCCGCGAGAGACGCAAGGCCGCCAAGATGACGCAGGAGGTGACGGCCTCACTATGCGGCATCTCCAAGAAGACCCTGATCAAGATCGAGAAGGGGGGAGATGTCTACCTCTCGACCCTGCTGCAGGTGATGAACACACTGGGACTGCGGTTGCAACTGGTACAGGAAGCGGGATCACAGGTAACGAGCGACAACAGCCAATCAGAGGTCGGTGATGATGAGTGGTTCTGAGCACCATCAGCTTGAACTTCGGCTGGGTAACCAACTGATCGGTCATCTTGAATATGACTCCCAACGGGATACTTTTCAGCTCGGCTATACACCTGCATGGCAAGCGCACGGCTTCCCGCTCTCACCGCCGCTGACGCTGGATGGTTCGGCCAGCAGCGCCCAGATCCGGGCGTATCTCGGCAACTTGCTGCCAGAAAACCGCGGGCTGGAGCACCTGATTGAGGCACTCTCCGTTTCGCGCAGCAATCTCTTTGCCCTGATCCACGGCATCGGCCGCGATGTCTCCGGGGCGGTCACCTTTACCCTGCCCGCAAAGCCCGATATTGCCACCCACTTTCGCCCCATCACCCCGGAGGAACTGTTGCTGCGCCTCGATCAGCCCGAGCTCTGGCCGCTGGAAGTCTGGGATGGTCGCCCCCGCCTCTCGGTTGCGGGTGTGCAGGCCAAGCTCAACCTGCTGCGACTCGAGGGGGCGCTGGGGTTTGGCGAGGGCGAGCTCTGTTCCACCCACCTCCTCAAGTTCGAGCATCACCCTCATCTGGTGATCAATGAGTTCGTGACCATGCGGCTGGCCGCGTTGCTGGGCATGCCGGTGGCACAGGTCGAGCTGCACAGGGTCGGCCAAGGCGATAAGTCCCACCGAGGTTTGCTGGTGGAACGCTTCGATCGGCGCCTCGACGAGGATGGCGCGAGGGTGCGCCGTCGTCATATGATCGATGCCTGTCAGGGACTCGGGTTTCCCGTCACCCGAAAATATGAACGCAACTTCGGTGATGGGCGGGATGTGGCCCATATTCGGGAAGGGGTGAGCCTGCCACGGCTGTTCAGTCTCAGCGCCCTCTGCGTCAATCCGGCGCAAGCCAGATTGAACATGCTGCAATGGCTGCTTTTCAACCTCTGCGTCAACAACCATGATGCCCACGGCAAGAACTACAGCTTCTTCGTATCAAAAGCAGGGCTGACGCCCACCCCCTGGTACGATCTGGTCAATGTGGGGCTTTACCCCGAGTTCAACCAGCATCTGGCCATGGCCATCGGTGACGAGTTTGCCCCCGAGGCGATCAACGCATGGCAGTTGCTGGAGATGGCCGAGGCGTGTGACCTGCCCAAACGCCTGTTGCAACAGACCTTGCACAAGATGACCAACGACATCCTCCTTCATCTGGATACCGCCATCGCCATGGTTGAGACAGACAATCCCGCCGAGCTGGCTTATCTGGCACGCTACCGAGACGACGTTGAGCGTCGCTGCCGCCATTTTCAAGAACAGGCTGCGCTGTTACCCGACCTGCATCTGTAATCAATCCAACGAAAAAGACCCCCTCTTGCCCAGCGGCAAGAGGGGGTCTTTTTGTTTGTGCCGCTGACTAACCGGCTATTACATCGAGCTCTCAGGCCAGCGAGACAAAGATCCCGGCCAGGGTGGCGCTCATCAGGTTGGCCAGGGTCGCCGCCAACACCGCCTTGAAGCCCATATTGGCCACATCGTGGCGGCGCTCCGGTGCCATGGTGCCGATGGAGCCGAGCTGCACCGCAATGGAGCCCAGATTGGCGAAACCACAGAGGGCGAAGGTAATGATGATCTGGGTGTGGGCGCTCAGATCGGCCTTGATATTGGCAAAGTCCAGATAGGCGACGAACTCGTTCATGATCACCTTCTGACCAATCAGCGATCCTGCCGCCATCATCTCGCTGGCGGGCACACCAATCAGCCAGGCCACCGGGGCAAACAGATAACCCAGCACCTGCTGCAAGGAGAGATCGGCCCAGCCGAACCACTCGCCCACCGTGGTGAGACCGGCGTTGATCATGGTGATGACGCTGACAAAGGCCAGCAGGATAGTGCCGATGGCCACGGCGATCTTCATGCCGCTCATAGCGCCGCCCGCCAACGCGTCGATGGCGTTGCTGTAGTCGCTCTTGTCGAGGGTGATCTCGGCCTGATCGCTCACCTGTTGCTGCTCTGGCACCAAGAGTTTCGCCATCAAGAGACCACCCGGCGCCGCCATAAAGGAGGCGGCAATCAGGTATTTAAGATCCACACCCAGACCGGCGTAACCGCCCAGCACAGAGCCCGCCACCGAGGCCATGCCGCAGGTCATCACCGCAAAGAGCTCGGAGCGAGTCATTCCGGCGAGGAAGGGACGAATAAGCAGCGGCGACTCCCCTTGCGACAGGAAGATATTGCCGGTAGCCACCAGGGATTCGGCGCGGCTGGTGCCGAGCAGGCGATGCACTGCGCCGCCCAATACCCGGATCACCCACTGCATGATGCCGAAGTGGTAGAGCACGGCGATCAGCGCGCTGATAAAGATCACCAGCGGCAGCACCCGCACGGCGAAGATAAAGCCGTTGCTGGCCAGATCGCCAAACACGAAACGGATGCCGCTGTCGGCAAAGCCGAGCAGGGCTGAGACGCCATTGCTCATGGCACCGAGCATGATTTGTCCGGGGGGGAAATAGAGCACCAACGCAGCAAAACCGGTTTGCAGGGCGAGCGCACCCAGCACGGTTCGCCAGCGGATGGCTCGGCGGTTTTCACTGGCCAGCCAGGCGATAAACATCAGGGCCAGCATACCGACCAGACTCAATAACAGTGTCATCTTGCACCTATGAAGAGAGGAGTTTCATATGGCAAGTCTGCAGACAGGCGTCGCGGGTGATCTGGCGGGAGAGGTGCCGACCCACGCGACACGCAGACCACAAACCTACAGGTTAGTGGCGGGTCCCATCCTGGGGTCATTCACGTTCCGGGTGACAGCATGTATCGGGTGACGCCAGCGCCGTCGCAGGGGGAGATGCGGCCGTGTGGCAGGTCGGGCGGCGATGGTACAGTGATCCCCGTCACAGAAAAAGCGGTAAAACGATTGGCCGGAGCAACTTTTCATGTCATTGACCGAAATGGTCAAACAAGCAGCGAGCGGCCGGGTTTGCTCAGGCAGAAGATGATTGTCGTTTGCAGCCCATTTGACCCGCAGGTTAAATATGCAACAGCGAGCGACAGAAAAACCGGTTTAAGGATACAGATCACAGTGTTACCAGCATATATTCCACTGGACACTCTATTAACATTCACCCTGCTGACTACTTATTCATATCATCAACACCATCGTCATTGGGTTTGAAAGCTTATTTTCTCGCGCATGTTAATAATCGGTATATAAATAACAAAAAATCCCCATCGAGCTGTCATTTTTGGCCAGTGACTTTCCCCACCACCCCGGCTAAAAACGACGACTTCTTATAAACCAGCTCTATAAAACTGATATCTCAACGAATTTACTCTCGCTACCATAAAAGCAAGGATGAGATAAAAACGTTTTTCACATTAAACGCCTTTAAATTTCTTTATCGCGAATTCAACTTCGAAGTGCAATTCCCGATTAAAAATCAGGCTGCTTTCAGAAGTTCGTCAAAAACCACCTGTGG
>NZ_JAPDCD010000025.1:0-65116 GCF_027705695.1 Aeromonas sp. QDB62
ATATCTGGAAAAGGTATTGGATTCAGGGCTGGCTGAATTGAAGTCAATTTAACAATATGTTCACGCTCTCGCCCTGGGCACTGGATGGGGATGATGCCTGCATATTACAAACAAAGCCGGGTCTGGATTTGGTAAAGTCACCTGCCCGTCTCCTCTTTATTTAGCCACTGATACAGGTCGCCATGCGTCTGAAACTGATCAAACTCGCCGGCTTCAAGTCGTTCGTCGAGCCGACCCGCATCGAACTGTCGGCAGACATGACTGCCGTGGTGGGCCCCAATGGCTGTGGCAAATCCAACGTCATCGACGCGGTGCGCTGGGTGCTGGGGGAGAGCTCCGCCCGCCATCTGCGCGGCGAGAACATGACCGATGTCATTTTCAATGGCTCCATCAACCGCAGTGCGCACGGGCGCGCCTCGGTCGAGCTGGTGTTCGACAATCCCCACAACCGGGTGCCCGGCGAGTTCGGCCGCTTTACCGAGATTTCGGTGCGCCGCGAAGTGCTGCGTGACGGCTCCAACCACTATCAGATCAACGGCCAGAAGTGCCGTCGCAAGGATGTGACCGATCTCTTCCTCGGTACCGGTCTGGGCCCCCGTAGCTACGCCATCATCGAGCAGGGCACCGTCAGCCGACTGGTGGAGTCGCGCCCGGCCGATCTCAAACTCTTTATGGAAGAGGCGGCCGGGGTTTCCCGCTACAAGGAGCGGCGCCGCGAGACCGAACAGCGCATTCGCCATACCCAGGAGAACCTAGAGCGCCTCGGCGATATTCGCGGCGAGCTGGGCTCGCGCCTTGACCACCTAAAAGCCCAGGCCGAGACCGCCGAGCGTTACAAACAGCTCAAGAGTCGTTCGCGCGCCGCCCGCGCCGAGCTGATTGGCTCCGAGTTGTGGGCGCTGGAGACGCGCCTTGGCGAGGCCAAAAGCGAGCTGGCGCAGGCCGAGCAGGCGCTGGTGGCGCTCGATGCCAAGCGCACCGCCGATGAGGGGCGCCACGTCACCCTGTCGGTCGCCAGACAAGAGGCGCAAGCCGAGCAGGCGAGCCGCCAGCAACAGATTTTTCTCGGCGGGCAGGCCATCGCCCGTCTCGAACAGCAACAGCTGCACCAGAGTGAACTGGGGCGCGACTGGCAGGCCCGTGCAGAGGCGCTGGGCGAGCGGATTGCTACCCGCAAGGCGCAGCTTGCCAGCCAGCAGGATCAGCTGACTGAAGGGGTATTGCGCGCCGAGCAGGAGAGCGCCCGGCTGGAGCAGTGTGAGCAGTTGCTCACCGAGCAGCAGGAGGCCCGCCAGCAGGCCAGCGAGGGGGTGGAGCAGGCCCGTTTGCGCCAGCAACAGTGGCAACAACAGTTGGCCGGGTTGCAGGGGCAGCTCAACCAGACACGCACCCGCTTGGGTGGCTTGCAGGAGCTGCAAGCCAAGACCCGGCTGGCCCGTCTCAAACTGGAAGATGAGCGCGCGGGCCCCCTCGGCGCAGAAGCTGACGATCTGCAACCGGCCCTCGATGATTTGAGTGGCCAGCTGGAGCTGACGCGGGCCGCCACCGGCGAGCTGACCGAGCAGCTGGCACTGGCGGTCGACGCCCATGAACAACTCAAGCAGCAGCATGGCCAGCAGCTGAGCCTGCAGCGGGAGCTGGAGGCGCGGCTGGCGACGCTGGATCAGATCCTCGGCGAGCAGATGGAGGGGGCGACCCTGGCGGATCGATTGCAGGTTGCTCCCGAATGGGCACAGGCACTCGACAAAGTGCTGGGTCGCTGGCTCACCGCAACGCCGGCGGACGAGTGCAATCTGGCTCAAGAGGGTCTCTGGATTGGCCCGGCGCAACCGGCGGTTGCCGGTACCCTGGCGGCGCAGCTGGGCGGCGAGCACATTCCTGCCTTCCTCAATGCCATCTGGCTGGTGGAGAGCCGGGAGGCTGCCTTGGCCCGCCAACCGAGCCTTGCGGCCGGTGAGTCGGTACTGACACCTGCTGGCGACTGGCTGGGGCCAAACTGGGCCGATCTGGGGCAGGGCGCGGCGCTCGGCACCATGGCGCTGCTCGGTGAGCGTGAGCGGTTGCATACCGAGCAGGAGAAGGTTGCCGCGGGGCTGGCACAGCTGAACGAGCAACTTGTTGCAGTCGATGCCCGGCGCGCCCAGCTTGCCAGCGCGCAGGAGTTGTCGCAGCGAACCTTGCGCGAGCAGGAGCAGAAATGGCAACAACTGCGCGAAGCCTGGAGCCTGCAGCAGGGTCAGCGGCAGGAGCGGTTGCAGCGGCTCGGTCAGCTCGGCGAAGAGCTGATCCGGCTCGATCAGGAGCAGGCCGAAGAGGCAGAGCGGCTGGCCAGCGCCCGTGAGCAACTGGAACTCGATGAGGCGCGCCTTGCCGAGTTGCAGGAGCAGGGGGAGCCGCTGACACAAGCGCTGCAGGTCGCTCAGGATCAGCTGACCCGCTGCGAGCGGGCGGTCGACGAGGCCCGTTTGCGCCGCGAGCAGCAGCAAGCAGCCTGCCAGCGTTTGCAACTGGAGCTGGGCAATCTGCGCCAACTCATTACCCTGGGTGAAGAGGAGCTGGCGAGGCTCGGACTGGAGCTAGCCGGGCTGAAAGGGCCGGATAGCGAGGCGGTGCCGGATCTGGCCCCCCTGCTGGCCGAGCAGCGCAATCTGGAGGCGCAGCAACTCGCCTGCCATCAACGGCTGACCGAGCTGGAGCGCCAATTGAGCGAGCTGGATCAGGCCAGAAGCGCCGATCACAAGCAACTGGTCGTATTGCAGGAGAAGCTGGCAACCCTGCGCCTTGAGCGCGAACGCAACCTCACCCGTCGACAGGGGCTGCATGAGCAGTTCGAAGAGCTGGGGGTGAGGCTGGTGGATCTTGATCAGGCGGTGTTGATCGCCGCCGATCGCGGCAAGTTGCGTCAGGAGATCCAGACCCTGGAGGCGCAAGTGGAAGCGCTCGGCGCCATCAACCTGGCTGCGCTGGAGGAGTATGAAGAGGCGAAAACCCGGTCAACCTATCTCGAAAATCAGTGTCAGGATCTCGAGCAAGCACTGGAAACCTTGAGCCAAGCCATTAAAAGAATTGATAAAGAGACACAAATACGGTTCCGGGACACTTTCGATAAGGTCAACGAAGATTTAAAATCCCTGTTTCCAAAAGTGTTCGGTGGGGGCAGTGCCTGGCTTGAGTTGACCTCCGATGATCTTTTGGAGGCCGGAGTGAGCATCATGGCGAGACCTCCGGGTAAGAAGAATGCTACCATTGCCCTGCTTTCCGGGGGGGAGAAGGCGTTAACCGCGCTTGCGCTGGTTTTTGCCATCTTCAGACTCAACCCAGCACCTTTTTGTCTGCTGGATGAGGTGGATGCACCGCTCGATGAAGTGAACGTCGGTCGCTTCTGTTCTCTTGTCAAAGAGATGTCGAGCACAGTACAGTTCGTTTACATCAGTCATAATAAGGTCTCCATGGAGATGGCTGAGCAGCTGGTTGGCGTCACGATGCAAGAGCCCGGGGTTTCTCGCATTGTGTCGGTCGATATCGGTGAAGCCGTCGCTTTGGCTGAGCAAAACTAGAAAGAGAAGCAGCTAATGCAGGAATTGCGTTACATCTTGGTTGCCCTGGGCGGTATTGCTATTGCGGCATTGCTCATTCACGGGTTGTGGAGCAACAGAAAAAATCGTCAGGCAGCGATCAAAGAGAAACCGATTGGACGGATGGACTCCAAGTCGCGGGATCGTGATAACGACGCCTTCGACAGCGATGGCATCGGCCAGGTGCGCGTGGTCAGTGGTGGCCGTCGTGCCGAGCCCAAGCTGCGTAGCGAAGAGAGCCGCCAGCCGGAACTCGCTCGTCGCCCCGCCGTACCCGCCTTTGATGATGAAGATGACGAGGACGATCTGCCGCCGCCCGTAGTGCGCAAGCCTGCTGCCCGCCCGGTTCCGCCGCCTCCTGTCTATGAAGAAGAGGAAGCGTTTGACGAACCGCAGCCCGAGGAGATCGACGAGGCACCTGCCGCACCGGTGCGCAAGCCTGCACAGGTCAATCGTCGTACCCCGGTCTACCGTTCCCGTGCCCAGCGCGAGCCGATGATGCAGTCGCTGGACGACGAGCCGCTGGTCGAGCCCGCCTACGCGACCGCCCCGACCTTCGGTGCCCGTGCCGAGACAGCCCGTACCGCTGACACCGTTCGTGCCGAGCCGATGCGCGCTCCCGAGCCGGAATATCAGCCGCAGCCCCGTCATGTGGCCCCCGAGCCTGTTTATGAAGAGCCGGTCTATGTGGCACCTGCTCCTGTGGTTGAAGAGCCGCGCATGGCGCCCCAACCGGTCGAGAAGATCTGGCAGGACGTTTATGTCATCAACCTGATGGGCCGTCCGGGTCACGACTTGCAAGGTGCAACCCTGCTCTCGTCCCTGATGGCGCTGGGCTTCAAGTTTGGCGAGATGGATATTTTCCACCGTCACGAAGATCCCAATGGCAAGGGTGAAGTGCTCTTCTCCATGATCAACATGGTCAAACCGGGCACCTTCAACCCGTACCGGATGGAACAGTTCACCACACCGGGTGTCTCCCTGTTCATGCAACTGCCGCTGCGCAGCAATGCCGCGTTTGCCTTCGAGGACATGCTGCAGGCTGCCGATCAGCTGGCCAGCGATCTCGATGCCATGCTGACAGATATGGATCGCAGCCCGCTGAGCGACGAGACCATTGCCCGTTACCGTCACGAGCTGGCTGCCTACGAGGCCAGTCGCGACTAATACGCCATGCGGGTCGAGTGAAGAAAAAGTGCGGTACCCTGGTACCGCATTTTTGTTTCTACCCCGGCCGGATGTTCAATCACACTTCGAGACTTTTTCATGAGCGACACCCTCTCCCGCCACCGTCAATTGTGTGAACTGCTTACCGAATATGGTCATCAGTACTATGTGCTAGATAACCCCACAGTGCCGGATGCCGAATACGATCGCCTGATGCGCGAGCTGATTGCGCTGGAAGCCGAGCATCCCGAGCTGAAAACCCCGGCGTCCCCCAGCGTGCGGGTCGGCGGCCAGCCGCTGACGGCGTTCAGTCAGGTGCGCCACGAGATCCCCATGCTCAGTCTGGATAACGTCTTTAGCAGCGAAGAGCTGCAGGCGTTCGAGCAGCGGATGAGCGATCGCCTCAAGCGTGAGGTGCGTTTCACTTTCTGTTGCGAGCCCAAGCTCGATGGTCTGGCGGTGAGCCTGCTCTATGTGGATGGCCAGCTGGTGCAGGCGGCCACCCGTGGCGATGGCGCCACCGGTGAGGAGATCACCGAGAACGTGCGTACCATCAAGGCCATTCCGCTCGCGCTGCGTGGCACGGGTTGGCCTGCCCGGCTAGAGGTGCGTGGTGAAGTCTTTATGCCCAAAGCCGGGTTTGAGGCGATGAACGCCAGGGCGCTGGCCGCGGGCGAGAAGGTATTCGTCAACCCGCGCAACGCCGCCGCAGGCAGCTTGCGTCAGCTCGATTCACGCATCACCGCCAGCCGTCCCCTGAGCTTTTATGCCTATGGCGTGGGAGTGGGGGGCGAGCAACTGGGCGACTCCCACTTTGGTCGCCTTCATCAGCTCAAAGAGTGGGGGCTGCCGCTCAGTCCCGAGGTGAAGCTCAAAGAGGGGGCTGCCGGTTGTCAGGCGTTCCACGACGACATTCTGGCCCGCCGTGGCGAGCTTCCTTACGAGATCGATGGCGTGGTCTACAAGGTCGATGCTATCGCTCTGCAAGAGGAGCTGGGCTTTGTGGCCCGCGCACCGCGCTGGGCGACTGCCCACAAGTTCCCGGCTCAGGAGGAGATGACGGAGCTTGAGAACGTCGAGTTTCAGGTCGGCCGCACCGGCGCCGTGACTCCGGTGGCCAAGCTTAAACCGGTGTTTGTCGGCGGCGTTACCGTCTCCAACGCCACCTTGCACAATGCCGACGAGATTGAGCGTCTCGGCGTGATGATCGGCGATACGGTGATCGTGCGTCGTGCCGGTGATGTGATCCCGCAGATCGTCGCCGTGGTGGAGGCGCAGCGCCCAAGCGACGCTCGTGCGATCCTCTTCCCGACCGAGTGTCCGGTCTGTGGCTCTGCGGTTGAGCGGCTGGAAGGGGAAGCGGTTGCCCGCTGCTCCGGTGGCCTGTTCTGCGAGGCGCAGCGCAAGGAGGCGATCAAGCATTTCGCCGCCCGTCGCGCCATGGATGTGGATGGCCTTGGCGACAAGATTGTCGAGCAACTGGTGGACAAGGGACTGGTGAAGACCCCGGCCGATCTGTTCAGCCTCAACGCCATCCAGCTGGTCGGTCTTGAGCGGATGGGGCAAAAATCGGCCCTCAATCTGGTGGCTGCCATCGATGCGGCCCGCAGCACCACCCTGCCGCGCTTCCTGTTTGCCTTGGGGATCCGCGAAGTCGGGGAGGCGACCGCCCTCAATCTGGCCAACCACTTCCTCACGCTGGATGCCCTGCGCGCCGCCTCGGTGGAGCAACTGCTGACGGTGGCCGATGTGGGCGAGGTAGTGGCCAAGCATGTCTACTACTTCCTGCGCCAGCCGCACAACGTGGAGGTGCTGGAGGCCCTGCTGGCCGCCGGTATCCACTGGCCAGCCATCGAGAAGAAGGAAGCAAGCGATCAACCCTTTGCCGGCAAGACCTTCGTGCTGACCGGTACGCTGACTACCTTGTCGCGCAACGATGCCAAGGCGGCGCTGCAGGCACTGGGTGCCAAGGTGGCGGGGTCGGTATCTGCCAAGACCGATGTGCTGGTGGCGGGGGAAGCGGCGGGTTCCAAGCTGACCAAGGCGCAGGAGCTCGGCATCACTATCTGGACCGAAGAGGAGCTGCAACAGGCGTTGCAGGGCTGAGTCGTCCTCGTTAGACCTGCTAACCGCGGGACC
This sequence comes from Aeromonas sp. QDB62, assembly GCF_027705695.1. Taxonomy (NCBI): domain Bacteria; kingdom Pseudomonadati; phylum Pseudomonadota; class Gammaproteobacteria; order Aeromonadales; family Aeromonadaceae; genus Aeromonas; species Aeromonas sp. QDB62. Next base: position 6,882 of record NZ_JAPDCD010000025.1, read on the forward strand.
CGATAAAAGAGAACCCGGCATGGCCGGGTTCTCTTTTTGTTGTTGGGCAGTTACTCACTCGCGCCAGAGGATCTTGTGGCGCCATTTGTCGGGCACGGTGAGCTGCCAGCGGGCCAGCTCGCTCTTGCTGAAGACATACTCGCCGCGCAGTGCCGCGCGCGGGGAGATTTTGCGGGGCAGGGTGCCCGCCAGTATGGTGTTGATCAGGGAAGCCGCTTGCAGCCCCTGATCGTGGCCGTCCAGAACCAGCCCGCCGATGGCCATCCCCTTGCCGACGGTAAACTCCCAAAAGCAGAAAACGGGTACCGGACTGTTGGCACTGGTCCACTCCAGCACAGTCTGTTCGCTCACATGCTTGCCCTGCTCGTCGATGAGCGTGTGGTAGAGGCCGAGGAAGATCGCCTGATAGCCACTCTTCCTGGCGTTGAGCACCGCCTCCTGCCACAGGCTGTAGTCACCAAGCAACTGGCTGTTGACCCGGGTCTTGCCGACCCGCAGTTCGGTCTGGGTCTTGAATTCATCCTCGATGGCGGTGAGCGCCACGTTGCTGGAATCAAACAGCACCAGCGCTTTGTCGAGTCCCCCCATCAGCAGGCTCATTTCGCTGATGTTGCGTTTGAGCAGCGGCCGCTCCAGCACGCCGGTGATCTTGGGGTGGCCGACAAACCCCTTGAGGCGCGGGTTCTCGTTCATGCCAAGAAACACCACCGGGGTGCCCAGCGAAGCGATCTCGTTGGCCAGATAGTTGATGGCATTGTCATCGCCCAGCACCACCAGATCCGGTTTGCTCTTGAGATAGAAGGCGATGGCCTGCTGGGCAATGTCGTCAAACGCCTCCCGCGGGTGACGCTTGGTATCCATATAGAAGTGAGAGATCTTGTGTTCTCCCTGCAAACCATTGAGCAGCCCTTCGTTATAGCTTTGGTCCCACAGGTATTCGGGATGGTAGCTGCTGATCACCAGAATGTGGGCTGCCCGGAGCGGCAGGGCGAGGGTGGCAAGCAGTAGCAACAGCAGGGAGGTGCGCATGGGTTATCCCTTGTCGAGCGGAAGAGTGTACTTACTCAGTATGGGTGGTTTTGGTTGGTGCTGTCATCTCGAAACCGGTGTGGTGGGGGGCGATTTTTTTTCGGCTGGGCGGATCGGACGCCAGCCCGCACCACGCTTGAGATTGGATTTGATTGGATCTTTTTGTGGTTGGTCGTGAACTGTCCCGCTCGCTGAAAAACCTGTTCTGGATCAAGAAATGAGGCTGCGCTTTGGTGCCTAATAGACACCACATATAGGGACGCATTCGTTTTTAATCCCTATATGTTGTGTTATTAAGCTGTGTATAAGCTGTTCCCTTCCTATCTTCAGCCCAGGCTTGTCAAGCCTCGGCTGAATTTATTTGCGTCCAGGACGAGATGCCGGGAGGGGGGCCCAACAAGGGTGAGCCAGAGGCAAATGCCTGGCCTTTTAACGGGGAAAATCCATGAAACCGGTTGTGATCAAACGTGACGGATGTCGCGCACCATTCAATGCCCAGCTGATTGCAGAGGCGGTCAGCCGAGCGGCGGAAGCGGTCAATCAGGCCAATCCGGCGCTGGCACTGCGCATCTCAAGCGCGGTCAGCCAGGAGCTGGAAGGGCGTGGTGAAGTTGATATCCACGAGATCCAGAACCGGGTTGAAAACCACCTGATGGCTTCCGACGACAAGGCCATCGCCCGTGCCTATATCGAATATCGCCACGATCGGGATCAGGCTCGCGAGGCGCGTGGCCGTCTGGCGCAGGAGATCCGTGGTCTGGTCGAGCAGACCAATGCCGCCCTGCTCAACGAGAACGCCAACAAAGACTCCAAAGTGATCCCGACCCAGCGCGACCTGCTGGCCGGTATCGTCGCCAAGCACTATGCCACCAGCCACATGCTGCCCCGTGATGTGGTTCAGGCTCACGAGAGTGGTGATCTGCACTTCCACGATCTCGACTACTCCCCCTTCTTCCCGATGTTCAACTGCATGTTGATCGATCTGAAAGGGATGCTGACCCATGGCTTCAAGATGGGCAATGCGGAGATCGATACTCCGAAATCGATCAGCACTGCCACCGCCGTAACCGCCCAGATCATCGCCCAGGTGGCGAGCCATATCTATGGCGGCACCACCATCAACCGCATCGACGAAGTGCTGGCCCCCTATGTGACCATCAGCTGGCAGAAGCACCGTGAAGTGGCCGAAGAGTGGGGCATTGCCGATGTGGAAGCCTACGCCATGGCCCGCACCGAGAAAGAGTGCTACGACGCCTTCCAGTCGCTGGAGTACGAAGTCAACACCCTGCACACCGCCAACGGTCAGACGCCGTTTGTTACCTTCGGCTTTGGTCTGGGGGACAGTTGGGAGTCGCGGATGATCCAGCGCGCCATCCTCAGCAATCGCATCGCTGGCCTTGGCAAGAACAAGAAGACCGCCGTGTTCCCGAAACTGGTGTTCGCCATCAAGGATGGCCTCAACCACAAGCAGGGTGATCCCAACTACGACATCAAGCAGCTGGCGCTGGAGTGTGCCTCCAAGCGGATGTATCCGGATATCCTCAACTACGACCAGGTAGTGAAGGTGACCGGCTCCTTCAAGACCCCCATGGGTTGCCGCTCCTTCCTCGGTGCCTACGAGGAGAATGGCGAGCTGATCCATGAAGGTCGCAACAACCTGGGTGTGGTGAGCCTCAACCTGCCGCGCATTGCGCTGAAATCCCGTGATGAAGCGGATTTCTGGGATCGTCTGGATGCCTCCCTGCGGGTCGCCAAGAAGGCGCTGATGTACCGCATCAGCCGTCTGGACGGGGTGAAGGCGCGGGTTGCACCGATCCTCTATATGGAAGGGGCCTGCGGCGTGCGCTTGAAGGCGGACGACAACGTCAGCGAGATCTTCAAGAACGGTCGTGCCTCCATTTCCCTCGGTTATATTGGGGTTCACGAGACCATCAACGCCCTGTTTGGCGACAAGGTGCACCTGTTTGACAGCGCCGAGCTGCAACAGAAGGCCATCGCCATCATTGCCCGCCTCAAGGCGGCCATCGACGAGTGGAAAGAGGAGACTGGCTACGGCTTCAGCCTCTACTCCACCCCGAGCGAGAACCTCTGCACCCGTTTCTGCCGCATCGATGCCAAGGAGTTTGGCGTGGTATCCGGCGTGACCGACAAGGGCTACTACACCAACAGCTTCCACCTCGACGTGGAGAAGCAGGTCAACCCGTACGACAAGCTGGACTTCGAGGCGCCCTATCCGCCCATCGCCAGCGGCGGCTTCATCTGCTACGGCGAGTACCCCAATATCCAGCACAACCTGGAAGCGCTCGAAAACGTCTGGGATTACAGCTATGACAAGGTGCCTTATTACGGTACAAACACCCCCATCGACGAGTGCTACGACTGCGGCTTCACCGGCGAGTTCGAGTGCACCTCCAAGGGCTTCACCTGCCCGCGCTGCGGCAACCACGACCCCGCCAAGGTGTCGGTGACCCGCCGTGTCTGCGGTTACCTCGGTAGCCCGGATGCGCGCCCCTTCAATGCGGGCAAGCAGGAAGAAGTGAAGCGCCGCGTCAAACATATGTAAGCGCACAAGCGATGAAGAGCTGGCCCCTGACTCAAGGGGCCATTTTCATTGGAGGGCGGCAGTCATGCCGTATTCCCGTGAACGAGGCAGGAAACAAGTGATGCACTACCACCAATACTACCCGGTCGATGTGATCAATGGCCCCGGCACCCGCGCCACCCTGTTTGTCTCCGGTTGCGAGCACCAGTGCCAGGGTTGCTACAACCAGAGCACCTGGCGGCTCGATGGCGGCCAGCCTTTCGATAAGGTAATGAGCGATCGCGTCATTAGCGACCTCAACGACAGCCGCATCAAACGGCGAGGTCTGTCGCTCTCCGGCGGCGATCCGCTCCACCCCGCCAACGTACCCCAGGTGCTGGCGCTGGTGAAACGGGTGCGCACCGAGTGTCCGGGCAAGGATATCTGGTGCTGGACCGGCTATTTGCTCGGCGAGCTCTCAGATGCCCAGCGCGAGCTGGTTGCCCTGCTGGATGTGCTGGTGGATGGCAAGTTTGAAAAGGAGCTGGCAGACCCGGGCCTGCTCTGGCGTGGCAGCAGCAATCAGCAGATCCACGACCTCAACGCCTGGCGTGAAAGGGGTGAGCGAATTTCCTGTCTGGTTTGCAGTTGAAGTCCGGGATGTTTATGGTTAGCCCATTCCAATCCTGACGACATTCATGAAGAGGAGAGCCGAGATGAACAATCTGCTCAAGATCCTGCTGGCCATTTTCCTGCCCCCGGTGTGCGCTTTTATCCAGGTGGGTTTTAGCCTGCACTTTTTAATCAACATTGTGCTGACCCTGATGGGCGGTCTGCCGGGCATGGTGCATGCGCTCTGGCTGGTGGTGAGCGACAAGCGCGGCTGATGCCTTCGGCTGGTTAGTGAGCTCATTGACGATAAAAGGGCCAACCTCTCGGGGTTGGCCCTTTTGTTCATGTTCATACGAATACTTTTTCGTTAGGATGGATGACTGACCAAGGGGGCGCGTGTTGAGCGCCCCGCAGTCCGGCAACAAGCACCGGCAGAGAACAAGGAGCGTTACATGAAGTGGAAAGTCGCAGTATGGTCAGGTCTGGCAGTGACACTGTTGTTGGGGTGCTCATCCCGTCAGGAGGTGGCGCACGAACGCGCTCCGATCGCTATCCCTCTCGAGCAGTTGTCCAGCTACTGGGTTCAGGAGACGCAGTGGTCATGGCTTGGCAATGACGAGCCCGCCTTGCCGGCCAAACCGGTCAAGGGGTATGTGGAAGTACGCTATCAAATCGACGCCAGCGGCACGCCGGTCAAACCGGAAGTGGTGGCGGCCGAGCCCCCCGGCGAGCTGGAGCAGAGTGCGCTGGCGACCCTTTCGCGGATCCGCTACAGCCCGGCAGAGGGCAACCCGGATGCCATTCCGGTCGAGGTGATCAACCGCTTCGAGATCGAGATCAACTGACCCCCCACCACTTCGATGCCAGAGAAACAGAGACCCCGGCCAGGCCGGGGTCACGTTTATTGCTGTTTGCAGTCGTTGTAGGCGGTCTGCCACTCGCCAGCCTGATCCCGCAGCTCGACAAAACCCTCGTTCCCCTTGTTCCACCAGACAGCCTCGTGCTCGTCCGTATAGCGGGCACCGGAGGCCGAAATGGCCTGTGGCAGGGTGTAATCCTTGCCATCCGGCAGCGACAGCTTGATAAAGCTGAGGCTCTCGTCGGAGAGAGAGAAGTAGCGCACCTGCACCTTCTTGCCCTGCTCGCACTGGTAACTGACCGGCTCGCCACCGGTGACGGAGAGGGTATTGCCCTGATTGCAGCCAGCGAGCAGGCCGAGGGCCAGCGCACCAGCGGCCATCACATGTACTTTATTCATGATTACAGCTCCATTGGTGTCATACGGGCGTGAGCCTAACAGGTTGCCGTTATTGTGCAATCATCGCGGCCATTCGGTGCGTCGCTGGCTGTCCGGCATACCGTCGCGAGTGTGAGGGGGGGATCGGCGTTAGCAAGGTACCCGCCATCAGTGCAAGCCGAGTCGGGTTTCAAACTGGCGGATCAGAGTCTCATAGGTGCCGTTGTTCTTGATCTTCTGCAGCCCCTGCTCGAACCGCTTGGCCAGCGCTTCCCCTTGCGGGGCGTTGCGGGAGAAGGCGAGCCAGAAGCCATCGGTGGAGAGTTTGCCAACTTTGACCACCTTGCCGGTCAGCTGCTTCTGCTGGATCTTCAGGTAGCCCGGCATGCCGTTCATCAGGATGTAGTCGACCCGGCCGCGTACCAGCATCTCGAGGATCTGCGCATCAGATTTGGCCTGAAAGCGGGTGATCCTGGGGTTCTCCATAAAATCGGTGGGGTAGGTGTAACCGAGCGTGATGCCCACCCGCTTGCCTTCCAGCGAAGTGAGCTTGAGATCCCGTTGTGGTTCGCTGGCGAGGGCGAAGATGGCGAGATCCTCCTCGAACATGGGGGTATCGTGCCAATGGTATTGGTAACGGTTCTCTTCGGTGATGGTGGCGTTGAAGCACCCCGCAAGTTTGCCGCTTTTCGCATCGTGCATGCAGCGGGCGAAGGGGAGGGGGCGAAACACAATCTCGATCCCTTCGGCGGCGAACACTGCCTTGACCAGCTCCGGCGCCAGCCCGCGAGGCTGGCCATCCTCCTTGTCGCGCTCGCAGTAGGGCGCCCAGTCATCCTCGGCGCCAATGATCAGCGGGGCGGCCCCGAGCGAACTGGTGGCCAGCAGCACCAGACAAACCAGCCATTTTTTTAACCATGGAACCATAGATACACCTCATCGACAGCAGCCTTACAAGCATAGCCACACTTCTGCGCTGATCCGTGGCGGCAGGAGGGAGGCAAATAGGAGAAACAAAAAAACGCCCCGGCAGGCGACGGGGCGAAAGAGAGCTCATCCATGGGCTGACAACAGTGTTTACAACAGGAAATCAATAACCGAAGCGGGTCGCCTCGACGCGGTTGAGCAACCGGTGGATGAGGTAGCAGGCCAGCAGGGTGACCACGATGGCAAACAGGATGCTGCTGACCCGGTAGAGGGCGCTGAACACCAGATCGTTGCCCGGGGTGAGGTATTGGCCAAACAGGATACCGAGGGTGGTGAGGGCGCCGAAGCCAACCCCCGAGCCGCCTGCCTCCTTGACGTGGGCATGGCTGAACAGCATGGCGCCGAGCCACAGCAGCGGGGCGACCAGCAGCAGTTGCCCTGACCAGTCATAGAGCACCAGCTGGCCGAGCAGGCCAAAGGTGACCCCCAGCAAGGTGCCCATCGCCCGTTTGCGGGCATAACTGAGGGCGCCGTTCCAGTGCATGGGGAACAGCACCAGCAGGGTGGTGGCCTGGGCCGACATGGAGTCACGCAGGTCAAACAGCTGAAAGGTCAGGAATGACAGGGTGGCTACTGTGGCCCCCAGCAGCGCCTCGTGGCGCATCCGGTGCGGCGCCTTGGGGGAGGGGGCCGGTTTCGGTCGTGCCTCCAGGTCGGGGATCAGCGCCGTCATCAGATAGGCGATCAGCACCGACAGGATGTTCGCCCAGATATTGTTGAAAATCAGATCGTTAAGATCGGTCTGTGGATAGCTGGCAAAGTGCAGCATGATGCTGAGGCTCAGCACCCCGTTGGCCCCGAACAGAAACAGGCTGCCGCGCGACATGGCAGCGAAGCGGTAGAGAAACAGCAGAAAGGCGATGGAGGTCATCAGCGCCGGATGGCTGCCAAACAGCCCCCCCAGCAACCCGACCTCCACACCACAGACCACCGCCGAAGCGATAAGCTGGCGGGCGGCATGGCCATTCATCACCGGCACCATCCCCAGCAGCAGCACCGGTGTGACCGTGTAGAAGACCCCGTAACCCCAGCCAAACAGCTTGCAGAGCAGAAAGCCCGTTGTGCAGCCAAAGGCGATACGCAAACACTGACGCAGCTCGTTGCCGGTAAGGGGCCGATGCCAGAGGTGCGCGGCGTGATGAGCAGGCACGGTATCGGTAGCTACGGGATTAGTAGATACCTGATTAATAGACATAATGCAGCAGGCTGAGCAGGTGGATCTGGCCCTGTGCCAGCATGGCGGTCAGGGCATTGTCTGGCAGCAGTTGCACCGTGGCTCGCGCCCCGGCTGGCAGATGGTCGGGTAACTGCTCCAGCTCGAGGTGCAGCCGCATCCGTTGGGCATCCCGAACCCAGCGATCCGACTCCACTGGCGCCGCCAGCCGACCGTTGGCATCAAACTGACCGGCACTCACCCCGGCATCCAGACTGCTCACCCGGGCAGGATAGAGCTGGCCCGGCTCGCCATCGAAGGCGACCAGTGCACGGGTTTGCTCGCCGACATGGCGCAGGCTCTTCTCGCGAAAATCGGCGATCACATCGACCTGCTCCGACACCAGCGCCAGCAGCGGGCTACCCGCGCTGGCGATACTGCCCGGTTTGAGCTGCAGGTTGGTGATGGTGCCATCCTGATCCGCATGCACCCGGCTATAGGCGAGCGCCAGCTCCGCTTGCGCCAGCTTGTTGCGGGCCTGGCGCAGCAACAGATTGTCCTCACCGGTCACGCCACGGCTGGCCTTGATCTGGGCCAGTTTGGCCTGACTGGCGCGCAGGTTGGCCTGAGCGCTGCGCAGGGCGCTGTCCGCCTCATCTTTTTGTTGCACTGAGACCATGTGGCGCTGGAACAGCGCATCGGTCCGCTCCGCGTCCCGCCATTTCTGGCTGGCCAGCGTCTCTTTGGCGCTGATATCGGCGGCGGCAGCGGTCAGTTCGGCGTCCAGTTCACGGTTCTGTTGTTCGGCCTGAGCCAAGGCCAGGCGGGCCTGCTCTACCGCCAGAGCGAAGGGCTCGGGATCCAGGGTAAACAGCAGGTCCCCTTTCTTGACTTGCTGGTTGTTGTGAACGGCAACCTCGACCACCTTGCCGCTCACTTGCGGGGCAAGCTTGGTGACCACCCGGGTCGCCATCGCCTGCGGCGTGAGGGGCATCAGCAGATCGGCTACCAGAAAATAGGCGAAGAGGGCGGCAAAGCCAGCCATGGACCATTTGATCCAGCGGGTAAATTGTTGATCCGGTGTCATCTTATTCTCTCTCTGTGCTGGCATCGGGAGGGCTTGTATCGCCTCCTGCCTGTCGGTCGTGGTGCTGTTCAATCTTGCTGAGGGCGTTGGCCGAGATCCGCTGCACCGTGGCTTCAAACAGTTGCAGGGTCTGCTCGTCGATGCCCCCTAGCAGCTCGCGGCGGATATTCATGATGCGGTCGGCGATCTGATCGAGCAGGGTCTGGCCAGCCGGGGTCACGCAGACGATACGGGCCCGCTTGTCCTGACTGCAGCAGTGGCGCTCAATCAGCCCTTGCTCTTCCAGCTGGCCCAGGGTGCGCATCAGGGAGGCGAGCTCTATCTCGAGGGCTTCAGCCAGGGTCTTCTGGCTGACATGGTTCCCCATGCGGGAGAGTTTCCACAGTGCGGTCCAGCGGGGATGGGTGAGGCCAAGGGGGGCCAACTCCAGATCGGCGACAGTACGCCATAGCCGGTGCATCCGCGCTATCTGCTCGGCGAGCGACAGCTCGCGCAACCTTTCCAGATCCGTCATCTTCTTATCCCAATGTACTTAGCCTGCTAAGTATTCTACTTATTTAGCAGGCTAAGTAAATAGTGTGATGACGATCATGTTTCTGGTCGGATCTTTCATCGGGGTCGGATGAGTAGCATTCGGGCCCCTGATATTGTTTGCAGCACTGATCCACTCGGGGCTCTTTTACCGATCCGGATAGGGGGCCGTGAATGGAGGATATTAGGCGGATATTTTCATGAAATTTTCAGGTCCGGCAAGCGGCGCTTTTTTTATCCGCTAATATTGATGGGGTTATAAAACAAGGGGGAAACGGGTTGTGGATGGATATGACAGTGGATGTGTGTATCTGGCAATTGAAACTCTGTTGAGTGATGGGGAATATGGTGCAGAGTCACATCATGGCGTGAATCGGGATGGCGCTGTCAGAAGTGCCGATATCAGTCATGATTTTGACCCCGCCAATATTCCATTATTGTTGGCAGAATAGACCTGACCGTGTGTGATCCTTGTGAGTTCAAGCCAGTGCCCTGGTATTCGCTGGCTTGACTCATCACAATTTCAACGCTCTTCCTTGCGCCTCTTCTCTCGCCATTTTTCATCTCGCTGGCTGCACGAATGTGCGCGCAATCCCTGATACCGCCTGCCGTGATGACTGCGCCATCGGGATGATATTGCCCGCAGATTATCGCTCACAGGATCTGTGGAGATAAATGATTGCAGGGTTTTTCATCTGGCTCTGTTATTTCCCCAAAGGCGAGCGATCATCACGTTGCTATTACTGCTGATCACCTAAATAACGCGCCATGCGTGTCGCTCATTTTATCTGCTTGTTTCCTTGTCGGGCCAGGTATCGATGGCGTGGTGATCTATTGAGTCGCGCAGTTTGGCGACACCATGATGTTTAAGTTTTTAATGTTTTTATATGGCTTTGCAGTCTGGCTAACCGACAGGGGCGAGGGGGATCAATAAAGTAGCGGCCACAATCACACGCAGAGTACATAACAATGAAAAACCTCTCTACCCTACAAACCACACAAGAAAAGGCCGCCTTGATGGGCGGCCAACAAATTGCCGGTATGCCGCTCTTTATATTTCTGGGACTGGCGACCTGTGTTCTCTTTTCCGGCTGGAACGGTTCGCTGCCGCTGGGCATGGTCGGTGCGCTGGCGCTGATGTTTGTGCTGGGCACTCTGCTGACCGAGCTGGGGGAGCGGATCATGCCGATCCGTGAATATCTGGGGGGCGGCACCATCCTCGCCATCTTTGGCGGCGCCGCCCTGTTCGAATACCAGCTGCTGCCGGTGCAGGCGGGGCAGGTCATCACCAACTTCATGAAGGAGGGGGGCTTTCTCAACTTCTTTATCGCCAGTCTGGTGACCGGTTCGGTGTTTGGCATGAGCAGTGCGTTGCTGAAAAATGCCGCCATGCGCTATCTGCCGGTGATCCTCGGCGGCGTGGCGCTGGCACTGCTGAGCGTCGGCTTCGTCGGCTCTCTGATGGGTTACGGCTTCAAGAATGCGGTGCTGCTGATCGGCCTGCCCATCATGGGCGGTGGCATGGGCGCAGGTGCCGTGCCCCTGGTGGAGATCCTCTCCGGCCCGATGCAGATGTCCAGCGCCGACCTGCTGTCGCGCATGGTGCCGGCGGTAGTGATCGCCAATACCCTGGCCATTCTGGTGGGCTCCCTGCTGGCACGGCTTGGTCGCCGTTACCCCTCCCTGACCGGTAACGGCAAGCTGATGGTCAAGGAAAGTAGCCAGAGCATCGCCGAAGAGCAGGTTGAAGCACCGACCCTGCAGAGTCTGGGCATGGGGCTCTTTATCAGCTCCAGCATGTTTGTGCTGGGCTCCCTGCTCGGCAATTTTATCCCCATGCACCCCTTCGCCCTGATGATTCTGGCGGTCGCCTTTATCAAGGTGAGTGGCGTGCTGCCACGCCGTTATGAGCAGGCGGCAGCTGACTGGTATCAGTTTGTGGTGAGCAACCTCACTCCCTCCCTGCTGGTGGGGATCGGTGTCGCCTACACCAGTATTCCCGAGCTGATCAGCGCCTTCTCCATCAGCTACTTCGTGCTGGTCATGGTCACCGTGATCGGTGGCGCCCTCGGCGCGGCGCTGGTAGGCCGGATGATCGGTTTCTATCCCATCGAGGCGGCCATTACCGGCGGACTCTGCATGGCCAACATGGGTGGCACCGGCGATGTGGCCGTGCTCTCGGCGGCCCAGCGGATGAAGCTGATGCCCTTTGCCCAGATCTCCTCTCGCCTCGGCGGCGCCGTGATGCTGATCTTGGCCACTGCCCTTATCTCCCTGCTTGCCTGAATACCGGATTGAGGAACACATAAGATGAACGACATCATGATGGGCACCAGCCTGCCCTATGCAGAACGCAAGCGTCAGGGCGTGCGGGGTCGAATGCCCCACAAGGAGGAGTCACTCTCCCAACAGCGGCGCCGGATCTACCGCTTGGTCAGCGCCATGCAGAGCCCGTTTGATCAGCATCTGCTGCTGCGCCAGTTGCAGGAGGACAATCCGGTGCTGTTCTACGATCTGGTGCGCCACCACCTGCCGGAGCTGCTGCCGATCATCTACACCCCGGTGGTGGGGGAGGCATGCCAGCGCCACAGCGATCTCTATCTGCGCAGCCACGGGCTTTATCTCTCCTGGCACGACCGGGACGATCTCGACGACATCCTCGAGTCGGTGGAGCAGGAGGTGGACGTGATCGTCATCTCCGATGGCGAGCGGGTGCTGGGGCTTGGCGATCTCGGCATCGGTGGCATGGGGATCTGCATCGGCAAGCTGGCGCTCTATTCAGCCGCGGGCGGCATCAACCCGGCGCGCACCCTGCCGCTCTGTGTCGATGTGGGCACCAACAACCCCGAGCTGCTGGAGGATGACTCCTACCTCGGCTGGCAGGCCCAGCGGATCGATGGCGAGAGCTACTACCACTTCATGGACAAGGTGGTGGCCGCCATTCGCAAGCGCTGGCCGCAGGTGGTGCTGCAGTTTGAGGATTTTGCCGGCAAGCACGCCGCCAACCTGCTGACCCGCTATCGGGACGAGCTCTGCATGTTCAACGACGATATTCAGGGCACGGCGGCGGTCGCCTCCGCCTGTGTGCTGGCCGGTCTGCAGCAGGCGGGCACCGCCCTGTGCGATGCTCCGGTGCTGATCGTCGGCGCCGGTTCTGCCGGTTGCGGCATCGCCGCCATGCTGGCCCAGCTGGCGGGGGGCAGTGAGGGGGTCTGGCTGTTTGATCAGGACGGGGTGGTCTGCAGCGATCGCTCCACGCTGACTCGTGCCCAGCAGCCGTTTGCCCGCGCCGTGAACGAGGGCAACAGTTCGCTGCTGGAGACCATTCGCCAGGTGCGCCCGGCGGTGTTGATCGGGGTGAGCGGTCAGGGTGGCCTCTTTACTGGCGAGGTGTTGCAGGCGATGGGGGAGGTGTGCGAGCAGCCGGTGATCCTGCCGCTCTCCAACCCGACCCGCAGCGCCGAAGCGACGCCCGAGCAGGTGTGGGCGGCCACGGGTGGCCGCGCCCTGCTGGCGACCGGCAGCCCCTTTGCGCCAGTGACGGTGGCCGGTGAGCGGCGGGTGGTCTCCCAGTGCAACAACGTCTATGTCTTCCCGGGGATTGGTCTGGGGGCCTGCGCGGTCAAGGCGCGCCGCATCAGCGACGGCATGTTGCTGGCCGCAGTGCGGGCGGTCGGCGCCTATCCGCTGGTGGCGGGCCGACTGCTGCCCCCGATTGAACAGGTGGGAGAGGTGGCCCGCGCCGTGGCCAGAGCGGTGGCGCTCTGTGCCCGCGAGGAGGGCCTGGCCGATTTTGCCGGCGATCCGGCTCCTTTGATTGACCAGACCTGGTGGCATCCGCACTATTGGGCTGCGTCCTGACGATTTAAGGTATGTGCATGAAACTTCGCCATCAGCTGGTCACCCTCTCTCTTGGGCTATCCCTGCTGCTGATCCTCATTCTGGGCAGCCTGCTGGCCCTCTTTATCCGTCATCTGCTGGAGAGCAATCTGCAGGATAAGGGGAGCGATCTGGCGCGGGTCATGGCGGCCGATACCCGGGTGGTAGAGGCCCTGCGTCAGGGCAGTGACCCTACCTTGCGCGACTACATGGAGGCGGTCTGCAATCGCACCGATGCCACCTATATGGTGGTGACCGACGAACATGGTCGCCGTCTTAGCCACCCCAACCCCGAGCTGGTGGGACAGAAGTTCCGTGGTGAGGATATCTGGCCCGCGCTGCAGGATCGGCGCAGCTACTGCTCCAAGGATCGGGGTACCATGGGGCCGGCGATCCGCTGCTTCTCCCCGGTGGTGGGCGGTGACGGGCGCGTCATGGGGGCCGTGGTGGTGGGCTACCTGATGCAGCAGGTGGAGGGCATCTACATGGAGCGGGTGGCCCTGCTCGTCTGCGCTATCGTGGCGGTGCTGGGATGCGGCCTGCTGCTGGCGCTCTGGGTGCAATATCTGCTGCGCAAGACCCTGCTCGATCTGGAGCCGGAGGCGATCGTGCGTCGCTTCACCCTGCAGGATCTGGTGCTGGAGCACATCACCGAGGGGGTGATCGCGCTCGATAGCAGCGGCAACATCAACATGATCAACAGCACCGCCAGTTATCAGCTGCGGCTGCCAGGTACCGGGCGTCACGCCCTGCTGGGGCAGTCGCTGGCGGAGCTGGTGCCGCCGCTGCGCACCTGTCTGGAGCAGGAGGCGGGGGAGGTGAGCTTCACCATTCAGGGGGAGTCCTTCGTCGGCCGCTGGCAGGCGGTGCAGGGCAAGGCGCCGGGGCGGCTGCTGATCTTCAGCCGTCCGGAGGTGGCCGCCAGTCTGGGGGTGCAGGTAACCCACCTGCGCCAGTACGCCGAGATGCTGCGGATGCAGAGCCACGAGTTTGCCAACAAGCTGAGCAGCCTCTCCGGCCTGTTGCAGCTGGGTCATGTGGATCAGGCAGTGGAGTTGATCCAGCAGGAGAACGAAGCGTGCCAGACCATGTTGCAGGAGCTGCTGCGGCTGATCGACAACAAGCCGGTGGCGGGGCTGATCCTCGGCAAGTTCAGCCGGGCCCGCGAGCTGGGGGTGACTCTGGAACTCGATCCCGACTCGGCGCTGGCGGAGTATCCGGCCCCGGTCTCTGCCGATCTCATCACGCTGATTGGCAACCTGCTGGATAACGGCCTGCAGGCGGCCTGGCGCAACCGTCAGCAGCGGCCGCCGCGGGTGCTGCTCTCTCTGTGTGATGTGGGGCGGCGACTGGTGATCGAGGTGGAGGATAGCGGCGAGGGGGTCGACGAGGCGCTGGCCGATCACCTGTTCGATTACGGGGTGAGTCGCCAGAGCGGTGATCACGGGGTCGGCCTGTTCCTGGTCAAGGAGACCGTGGCGCGGCGCGAGGGTGTGATAGAATGGCGGCGAACTGCCGAGCAGACCACACTGTTTGGTATCTACTTGAATAAAAACCAATTAATGTGAGCCATGGACCCAATAATCACGCTTGTTATTGAAGATGACGATCGGATCGGTGCCATCTTGTCAGAGCTGGTAGCGGCAACATCCGGTTTCTCCCTGCTGGGGCGGGCCGGCACCCTGGCCCAGGCCGATGCCATGATGGCCGGTGTGGTGCCCCAACTGCTGCTGGTGGATGTCTCTCTGCCCGATGGCTCGGGTCTCGAGTGGGTGAGCCGCCTGCGCAGTCACAATCGCGAGGCTTACGTCATCATGGTCACCGCCTCGCGCGATGTGGAGACCATCCAGCAGGCCCTCAATCTGGGGGTCCATGACTACGTCATCAAACCACTGAGGTTGTTTCGCATCCAGCAGAGTCTGGACGAGATCCTGCAACTGCACAGCAGGCTGTGCGAGCGGGGACGGCTGGAGCAGGACGATCTCGACAAGCTGCTGGGCAAGGGGGGGCGGTCCCAGATCAAGGAGATGCGTGTCACCCCCAAGGGGATCGACAGCATTACCCTGCGTCAGGTGCTGGATCTGCTGGCGGGTGAGCCGGAGAACGTCTTCTCCACCGACACGGTGGCGCTGCGCTTGTCGCTCAGCCGTACCACGGCGCGCCGCTATCTGGAGTATCTGGAGTCGGAAGACAGGGTTGATGTGGATCTCAACTACGGTCAGCGGGGGCGACCGGAGCGGCGCTATCGCTGGCGCCGGGCCGGTTAAGACGGTCACAGGAGTGCATTGCAGAAACAACAAGGGAGCCAGCGGCTCCCTTGTTGTTTCTGGACGTTGTTGGTTCTCACGCGGCTTCCCGTTCGGCCACCGGCGCACGCCTCTTCAGTTGGGAGGCCATCACTCCGCCCAGGATAAGACCCCCGCCCAGCAGGTGATAGCCGTGGATCGGCTCCCCCAGACTGATGACGGCGATCAGCGCCGTACAGAGCGGCAGCAGGTTCATAAAGACCGAGGTGCGCTCGGCCCCCATGCAAGCGAGGCCGCGCATCCAGCAGTAGGCCGCCAGCAGGGACGACGCGAGCCCGGCAAACAGCACCAGTCCCCACCCTTCGGCGGGCACTGCCAGCGAATCGGCACTCAGAGCAACTGGCACCAGCAGCAAGACTGCCAGCAGGATCTGCATATAGAGGTTGAGCCAGGGGCCGAACGGCAGTTGCCAGCGGCGGATCAGCAGCCCGTAGAGGGCATAGCTGACAGAGCCCAGCAGCATCATGCCATCACCGGGGTTGATGCCGTTATGGAGCAGGGCGAGCGGTTCGCCCTTGCCAAGCAGCCAGAACACCCCGAACAGCGAGATGCTCATGCCCGCCAGCGCCTGTTTGCCGGGACGCTGAGCGAAGAAGATGGCGCCGAGCAGCAGGGTCAGCATCGGGATCAGCGAGCCGATCACCCCCATGTTGGTGGCCGAGGTACTGTGGGCGGCGTAATAGGCCAGACACTGGAACAGCACCATGCCCAGTGCCGCCAGCACCAGCAGCTTGCCAAACCAGGGGCGGATCTCGCTGCGGCGGCGCCACAACTGGGGCAGGCAGAAGGGAGTCAGTGCCAGCGCGGCAATGACCCAGCGATAGAAGGAGATGGCCGCCGGGTCGAGTACGCTGGCCGCTGCCTTGGAGACCACGGTATTGGTAGCCCAGATCAGCACCGCCATCAGCGGAAAGAGCAGGGGGGAAAAGATTCGCATCAGAGATCCTTATTGTCAGGCTGGCAAGTCTACCCTTGTCTTTCTATTGGCAAGTAGCGTAAAAAAGACAGATGATCCCGCAGAAAGGACAACCTGTCATGGTGGCTCACCACTACCATTCCACCGATAGCGAGCTGCCAGCCCCCAATCCGCTCTATTTTCGTTATCAGCAGTTGCGAGCCGACAGCATCACCTCGCTTCACTCCCATCCCTGGGGGCAGCTCAGCATGATCAGCCTGGGGGTGATGGAGATGGAGCTGGGGGCACAGCGGTTGGTGGCGCCCGCCGACTACCTAATCTGGGTGCCGGCGGATCTCGATCACACCGCCTACAACGAACAGGCCCTCGATTACACCTCGATCTACGTTAGCCACGAATGGTCGGCCAGATTGCCGCCAGAGCCGAGATTGCTGCTGATGACCCCGCTGATCCGCGCCCTGCTGAGCGATTTTTGCGAACGGCGGGTAGGTCATATGATGGATGAGTGGGATCAACGGCAGGCCGAACTACTGGTGGCGCGACTGGCGCGTACCCGCTGTCAGGAGAGCTACCTGCCGATGAGTCAGGACAAGCTGCTGGCCCCCATGCTGGCGGTGCTGCATCATGACCCGGCCGATCCCCGCACCTTGGCCCAGTGGGCCGGGCAACTTCATACCACCGAGCGCACCCTGGCACGCCGCTGCCTGCGGGAGCTGGGGATGAACTTTGGCCAGTGGCGGGCGCGGTTGCGGCTGCTCAAGGCGCTGGCCTGGCTCAAGGGCGACCTGCCCATTCAGGAGATCAGCTGGCGGCTCGGTTATGGCTCCACTTCGGCCTTTATCGCCATGTTCAACCGGGAGCTGGGCTGTTCCCCCCAGCGTTATCGCCAGCAGCTCGGGAGTAAAAAGGGGCTGTGATTCAAAATGATGAGGGCGCCTGCGGGCGCCCTGTAGATCCAACTATTGAGGAGTTTTCTGCCATGTCACAACACATAGGTGCATTGACCCTGCTGGTCGCCGATTACGATCAGGCCATTCGCTTTTTTACCGAGGGACTTGGCTTCGCGCTCTTGGAAGATACCCGGCTAGATGAACCGGGCAAACCGGGCAAGCGCTGGGTGCGGGTTGCCCCCAAAGGTGCCCCCGGTTCCGCGCTGCTGCTGGCGCAAGCGGCCAATGCGCAGCAGCAGGCCGCCATCGGCCAGCAGGGCGGCGGTCGGGTGTTCCTGTTTCTCGAGACCGATGACTTCTGGGGGGATTACCAGCGCATGCTGGCGTACGGTGTGCATTTTTGTGAACAGCCCCGCGACGAGCCTTACGGCACCGTTGTGGTGTTCGAGGACATCAGTGGCAACCGCTGGGACTTGCTGCAACGCGCTGCTGCCAACTGAATCTGAAAACGTTTATCATCCCGCCTGTCATAAAGTCATAAAAGTGTCACAGAAAGTTCTAATAATTGGCGCACCCATCTTCACAGAGGAGAGAGAAGGGAATGGCTAAGCGAATTCTGGTGGTCGAGGACGAAGCACCGATCCGCGAAATGCTCTGCTTCGTGCTGGAGCAGAAGGGATATGAGACGATTGAAGCGGAAGATTACGCCGATGGACTGGCGAAGGTGCGCGAACCCTACCCCGAACTCATCGTGCTGGACTGGATGATGCCGGGCGGCAGTGGCATCCAGTTTATCAAGCAGCTCAAGCAGGATGAGGTAACGCGCCAGATCCCGGTGGTGATGCTCACCGCCCGCGGTGAAGAGGAGGACAAGGTACGTGGTCTGGAGGCTGGTGCCGATGACTACATCACCAAGCCGTTCTCGCCCAAGGAGCTGACCGCTCGCCTCCATGCGGTGATGCGCCGCGTATCGCCCACCTCGGTGGATGAGGTGATCGAGGTGCAGGGGCTGAAACTCGATCCTGTCTCCCACCGGGTCAGTGCCGAAGAGAAGGCGCTCGACATGGGACCGACCGAATTCAAGCTGCTGCACTTCTTTATGACTCACCCCGAGCGGGTCTACAGCCGTGAACAGCTGCTCAACAATGTCTGGGGTACCAATGTGTACGTCGAGGACAGAACCGTGGATGTGCATATTCGCCGCCTGCGCAAGGCGATCGAAGAGACTGGGCACGACAGATTGATCCAGACGGTGCGTGGAGCCGGATACCGCTTCTCAACCCGTCTCTAGAGGCAGTTATGTTGCAACCTTACGCCTGGCGGCGACAGTTGTGTCGAATGGCGTTTTTCTATTTGCCTTTCGCTCTGTTCGGTTGGCTGATTGATCATCTCCCCCTCTGCCTGTTGGTGGCGGCTGTGTGTCATCTGGGCTGGCACTATCGCTTCCAGAAGCGGCTGTCGGACTGGCTGTGGCACGATCGCAGCCTGGTGCCCCCCAGCGGCAGTGGCAGCTGGGAGTACATCTTCAACGGTATCTACAAGTTGCAGCAGCGTCACCGGGCCCGCCGCCGCGAGCTGGCGGGGCTGATCCGCCGCTTTCGGGAGGGGGCCGAAGCGCTGCCCGATGCCGCTGTGGTGTTTCGCACCGACGGCAGTATCCTCTGGTGCAACCGGTTGGCGGAGCAGCTGCTCGGTTTTCGCTGGCCGGAGGATGCCGGTCAGCATATTGGCAACCTCATTCGCAATCCGGCCTTTAACGCCTATCTGGGCAAGGGGGCGTATGACGAGCCGCTGGAGATGAGCTCCCCGGTCAACGAGGAGAAGTTTCTCGAGTTTCGCATCATGCCCTACGCCTCGGATCAGGCGATGCTGGTGGTGCGGGATGTCACCCGCCTGCGCAGTCTCGAGAAGACCCGCAAACACTTCGTTTCCAACGTTTCCCACGAGCTGCGCACCCCGCTGACCGTGCTCAAGGGCTATCTGGAGATGACCGAAGAGCCGCCCCCGCCCGCCATGTGGGCCAAGGCGCACAAGGTGATGATGGAGCAGACCATCCGCATGGACAATCTGGTCAATCAGCTGCTCACCCTGTCGCGTATCGAGGCGGCCCCCTCGGTGGATCTTTCCCATCTGGTGGACATGCCCGCCATGCTGGGGTTGCTGGAGCAGGAGGCGCGGGCACTCTCGGGCGATCGGGCCCACCAGATCGAATTCATGGTGCAGCCTAACCTCTTGGTGCGTGGCGATCAGGAGCAGTTGCGTAGCGCGGTCTCCAATCTGGTCTACAACGCCATCCACTACACCCCGGCGGGGCGCAAGATCAGCGTGGAGTGGCGCAAGCAGGGGGCGATGGCGCTGTTTGCCGTGAGCGACGAGGGGGAGGGGATTGCCCCCGAGCATCTGGCGCGGCTGACCGAGCGGTTCTATCGGGTCGACAAGGCCCGTTCCCGCCACACCGGCGGCTCAGGGCTCGGCCTTGCCATCGTCAAGCATGCCCTCAGTCACCACGACTGCCAGCTCGATATCGAGAGCCGGGTCGGCCTTGGCAGCCGCTTCAGCTTTCTCATTCCAGCCCGCATGGTGGTGATTAAATAGTCTTTTATGGCAATGGGTTAGCGAAGGAGAGAGGGCGGCGACAGCGGCCCTCTTTTCATTTGGTCCATCGCCTCGCCATGTCATTAAAGTGTCACATTAAATCCATAAATTTGTCACTGCCAGGTCAGATACTGGCGCCGTCTTAAGAACGGACCTTCGGTAACTTTGACCAGATAACGCCACCGAGCGACGGCCAAAGTAACGGACTGCCAATTGACGATGACCTTTTGCCACAGTGGTGAGGGCATGGAATGTAACTCAACAAACTGGTCGGCGAGATCGGCGTTGAGCAAAGTTAACACCGTGTTTATGGACTGCGTTCTGCAACCTTGGAGAGATTGGATGAAACTCAACAAACTGGCTGGTGTAATCGGATTTACCGCAGCGACTCTATTTTCCGCCAGCACCCTGGCTTATGGCCTTGACAAGAATCTGCCAGATTACACCCCGACCAGCGGCATTTCGGGCAACCTGTCCTCTGTCGGCTCGGATACCCTGGCCAACATGATGACCTTGTGGGCCGAAGAATTTAAGCGCATGTACCCCAACGTCAACGTGCAGATCCAGGCCGCCGGTTCTTCTACCGCGCCGACTGCTCTGACCGAAGGTGTTGCCCAGTTTGGCCCGATGAGCCGCGCCATGAAGGCCGGTGAAGAGGAAGCATTCGAGAAGCGTTACGGCTACAAGCCGACTGCCATTCGCGTTGCAGTCGATGCGCTGGCGGTGTTCGTCAATAAGGACAACCCCATCAAGGGGCTGACCATGCCGCAGATCGACGCCATCTTCTCCAGCACCCTCAAGTGCGGCGAAGCCAAGGCGGCCACCAAGTGGTCTGATCTGGGTCTGGACGGCAACTGGTCCGCTAAGGATCTGCAACTGTTCGGTCGCAACTCGGTATCCGGCACCTACGGTTACTTCAAGGAGCACGCCCTGTGTAACGGCGACTTCAAGAGCGGCGTGAACGAGCAGCCGGGTTCTGCCTCCGTGGTGCAGTCTGTCTCTGCCTCCCTGAACGGCATCGGCTACTCCGGTATCGGTTATGTCACCTCCGGCGTGCGTGCCGTTCCGCTCTCCAAGGATGGCAAGACCTTCATCGAAGCCAATGCCGACAACGCCATCACCGGCAAGTATCCGCTGTCGCGCTTCCTGTATGTTTACGTGAACAAGCATCCGAACAAGCCGCTCTCCCCGATGGAGCAAGAGTTCGTCAAGATGATGCTCTCCAAAGCGGGTCAAAGCATCGTTGCCAAAGATGGCTACGTGCCGGTGCCGGCCAAGGTAGTACAGGCTGACCTGAAAAAGCTGGGTATCATATAACTGCCTGCAGTCAGTATGCCCTGATAAAACGAGCCCAAGCGGGCTCGTTTTGTTTTTGGCGGCTGTCCGTTTTGTTAATAGCGCAGGATGGATATTTTTCCGCCAGCCGGGCGCTGGCTCCCTTGCGTCGCAGGGCGGCATTTCCGAGAATAGGGCAACGTCACGGCAAAGGATCCCTTCATGATTGCGTCTCTCACCAAGTTTGGCCTGGTAGCCCTCTGCAGTTCCCTGCTGGTCGCCTGCGCCCAGTCACCGACCGGCCGCAGCCAGATGCTGCTCTACTCTCCCCAGCAGATGAGTCAGCTGGGCGCCGACTCCTTCGAGCAGATGAAGAAGCAGGAGAAGGTGAGCCAGGATGCCAAACTCAACGCCTATGTCTCCTGTGTCGCCAAGGCGGTAACCGCTCAGGTGCCGGCCAGCTATGGCATCACCAACTGGGAAGTGGTGGTGTTTGACTCCAAACAGGTCAACGCCTTCGCCCTGCCCGGTGGTAAGATCGGGGTATACAGCGGCCTGCTCAAGGTGGCCAAGAATCAGGATCAGCTGGCGACCGTCATCGGTCACGAGCTGACTCACGTGCTGGCCCAGCACTCCAACGAGCGACTCTCGCGCAGCCAGCTGGCAGGGATCGGTCTGGCGGCCGCCGACATCGCCATGGGCACCAGCGAGTATCGCGGCGCCACCATGGCGGCCCTTGGCCTCGGGGTCGAGGTCGGGGTGATGCTGCCCTATGGCCGCACCCAAGAGAGCGAAGCGGACAGACTGGGACTGGAGCTGATGGCGCGCGCCGGTTTCAATCCGGCCGAAGCCGTTCCCCTGTGGCAAAACATGAGTGCCGCCGCCGGTGGCAACACCCCGCCGCAATTGCTCTCTACCCACCCCAGCAACGAGAACCGGATTGCCGAGTTGCAGGCGCAACAGGCGCAAGTGCTGCCGCTCTATGAGCAGGCCCGCGCCAACGGTCTGGTGCCCCAATGCAAGGCATAAGCCTGCGCATGGCGCGCAGCGACGATGCCGCCGCCATGACGGTGATGCAGCGAGCCAGCTGGCTCGCTGCCTATGGCCAGGTGCTCGGTGCCGACATGCTGGCACAGCTCGATGTCACCGCCCATCTGCAGATCTGGCAGAGCCGTCTGGCCGAAGCGGGCCCAAGGCCCATGCTGCTTTGCCTTGATGAGGTGGTGATCGGCCTGCTCTACTGGCAACCCCAGCAGGAAGCGGGGCAGAGCAGCGCCCTGATCCGCGCGTTTTATCTCCATCCCGATCACTGGCGACAAGGCTATGGCAAACGGCTGTGGCAGGCGGTGGCGATGCAGATGCGCCGCGCCGGTTGCCATAGCGTCAAATTGTGGCTGCTCGATGGCAACCACATTGGCGAGGGGTTTTATCTGCGCCGCGGCTTCGTCTTTGACGGCGAGGAGCGCACCCTGATAAGCCTCGGGCAGCCCTGCCTGCAGCGACAAATGAGCCGTTTGCTCTGATCACTCTCCCGTTTTTCGCCTCCGGTCACTTTATTTTTTTTGCGAATTAATACAATGTCCCCCCAGAACAGAGTGGAATAAACACGGGCTGACAAGGGAGTGCGGGCATGTATTACGGCTTTGATATCGGTGGTACCAAGATCGCCTTCGCGGTCTATGACGGTGCATTGAACCTCTGCCATGAGGAGCGCATGAGCACCCCCGGCAACGATTACGAGGGGTTGCAGCAGTTGATCCGCTCCCGGGTTGAGCAGGCAGATGCCCGCTTCGGCGCACGGGGCTCGGTCGGCATCGGTTTCCCCGGCGTCATCAACAGCCACGATCACAGCATAGTGGCGGCCAACCTGCCCTCCATCAATGGTCGCCATCTGGGCGCCGATCTGGCCGAGCTGCTGGAACGGCCGGTCAAGGTGGATAACGACGCCAACTGCTTCCTCTGGTCCGAAGTGCATCAGGGCGCCGCCGACGGCGCAGGCAGTGCGCTCGGCGTCACCATCGGCACCGGTATCGGCGGCGCCGTCTATCTGGCGGGCAAGCTTATTCAGGGGCGTAACTGGCTGGCTGGCGAGATTGGTCACTACCCCTTGCCTGCGACCATGCTGATGAAGTACCCCGAGTTGCCCCGTCCCCGTTGCGGCTGCGGCCGTCTGGTCTGTTTTGAAACCTATGCATCCGGCACCGGTCTGGAGCGTCTCTATCACCATTTCCATGGCCAGCGCGCCACGGGTCACCAGATTGTGGGACGCTTCGAGGCCCATGAGCCCCACGCAGTCGAGACCGTCGACTGCTGGCTGGAGATCATGGCTGCCGGGCTTGCTACTGCCATTTCGGTGATTGATCCCGAGGTGGTGGTGTTGGGGGGCGGCCTGAGCGGCCTGCCCGCCCTCTATGAACAGTTGCCGCTGCGTCTGCCCGGTCACTTGCTGCCCGGGGTCGCCCTGCCCGAGATCCGTCAGGCCCGCTTCGGCGGCGCCGGTGGTGTGCGCGGCGCAGCCTTGCTCAATCTATGAGATCAGATGTGGGGTCTGATCTCCCCGAAAAAGGAGTCCTCATGACCCGTCTTGAAATCTGTATCGACAACCTGGAATCCCTCTTCACCGCCCAGCAATCCGGGGCGGATCGCATCGAGCTCTGCTCTGCGCTGGGTCTGGGTGGCCTGACCCCCTCCTATGGCTTTATGCAGCTGGCTGCCCGCCACGCCACTGTGCCGGTGTACGCCATGATCCGCCCGCGCGCCGGAGATTTTTGCTTCAACGACGGCGAGTTCGAGATGATGCTGCTGGATATCGCCGCGGCGCGCGCTGCGGGCCTGCAAGGGGTGGTGGTCGGTTTGTTGGATGAGGAGGGGCGGGTGCCTGCCGCCAAGCTCAAACAGCTGGTGGATGCAGCCGGCCCGTTGGGGGTCACCTTCCATCGCGCCATCGACCTCTCCTCCGACTGGCGCCTCGATCTGGAGACCATAGTCGCCGCCGGTTGCGAGCGCATTCTGAGTTCCGGTCATGCGGCCACTGCGCTGGCCGGGCTGGAAACCCTGCAGGAGATGCATCAGGTGTTGGCGGGCCGTGCCAGCCTGATGCCGGGCGCCGGGGTCAATGCCGACAACGTGCGCACCATCATCGAGTTCACCGGAGTGAGCGAAGTGCATATGTCCGGCATGGGCTGGCGCGGGGGCATGGTGCCCCATGGTGTCAATATGGGCACCTCGGACGATGGCCGGGTCAATATCACCGAGGGTGCCAAAGTGGCCGCGGTGCGTGCTTTGCTCGACAAGGCGTGAGGAACGCAGCGCGGTGGCATGGTGTCCCTCCGTATGGCGTCAACATGGGCACCTCGGACGACGGTCGGGTCAATATCACCGATGGCGCCAAGGTCGCAGCTGTCAGAGCCTTGCTGGATCGCGGTTAAGCAGTTCGCCGCCGTTGGGCGGCGTTCATCCGCTTCTTGTGTGAAGTTCCTCCCACTGACGGGGAAATCAGGGGGGCCTCCGGCAGCACCCCGGCCAAAAGTCTGATATTATCCCGCCTCTTTACTACATGGATCTGGAGCAACATCTCAATGTCCCAATACGACTCTATCGAACAGAAGGCCAGCTATGGCATCGGCCGCAACATGGGTGATCAGCTGGCGCAGCAAGCTTTCGCCGGTCTGGATATCCCGGCCCTGCAACAAGGCCTGGCAGATGCCCTGAATGGTCTGGAGTTCGCGGTCAGCCGTGACGATATCAATGATGCCTTCCAGGTGATCACTGCGCGTATGCAAGAAGAGCAGGAAGCCGTTGCCAAGGCCGCAGCTGCTGACGGCGAAGCCTTCCTGGCTGACAACGCCAAGCGCGACGACGTAAACGTGACCGATTCCGGTCTGCAGTACGAAGTGCTGGTCGAAGGCAACGGTGCCGTTCCGGTAGCCGGTCAGTCAGTTCGCGTGCACTACCACGGTACCTTCACCCACGGTGGTGTATTCGACAGCTCCGTCGCCCGTGGCCAGCCGGCCGAGTTCCCGGTAACCGGCGTGATCGCTGGTTGGGTTGAAGCACTGCAGATGATGCCGGTTGGTTCCAAGTGGAAGCTCTACATCCCCCACGATCTGGCCTACGGTGCTCGTGGCGCGGGTTCCATCCCGCCTTACTCTGCACTGGTATTTGAAGTCGAGCTGCTGGACATCCTGTGATCCTGCTGGTTTGATGCAAACGGCGACCCTCGGGTCGCCGTTTGTTTTTGGTGCGATCTGATAGCCAGTATGTGTCGCAGCCAACGGGCTGTGGAGCAGAAAATGGCGACTCTTTTGCGCCATTGACTGGTTTATTCAGCAACGGGAACAGGCATACTGCGACTCATGCGACCGGAGAGGAGAACCCGATGAGCAAGAAGATGAATAAGGTAGCGGGGCTGGCCCTGTTGCTGCTGAGCATTCCGGCCAGTGCCGATGCCATGCGCTGCAAGAATGCGCTTATTACCGAGGGCGACACCACCGCCGAGATGCTGCTCAAGTGCGGTGAGCCTATGCTGCGCGAAGAGCTCAACCGCAACGAGGAGAACCAGTTTGGCAACCTGGTGCAGGTCAAATATGGCGAACGCTGGACCTACAACTTCGGCAAGAACGAGTTCATGCGCTTCGTCACGGTGCGCAACGGTATCATCACCGACATCGAAAACGGCCCGCGCGGCGACTAGCCGGCGGGCAAAGCATGGATGCACAACAGACAGTAGGGCAAGACCCTTTGACTCACATGTCCGGCAAGGGTTCGTTGTGACGAAGCTGGCTGACGGCCTGATTGATCTGGCGGGCCAGCCTCAGCCGCTGGCGGCAGGTCAAGCCATGGAGGCTGATCCTGCCTGCGTTGAATTCAAATGTCCCCAGCGACTCGATGGCAAAATAGCCTCGGTGAAAGCTCTTGATGTAGCGAGCGATCTGTCGTGGGGATAACTGCTTGAACACCTTCATCACATGGTTTCCTGATTGCCGGGACAGGGCACACTATGGTGTCGGTCGATGACACCGAGATGACGGTTTATAAAGATTTGCATGAATCCTCATTCTGGCGAAGGGCACCATAAAAAGGGCCGCCACGGCAGAAAAAGTAGTGCCATGACAACGAGCAGCACCGATATACTGCGGGCTTGAATGGAACAAACGAAAGGGCCTGGGCGTGGAATGGGTTGATGTGGTGGACGGGAATAACCGGGTGATTGGCGTGGCCGAGCGAGCCAAGGTGCGGCGGGAGAATCTCTGCCATCGCGCCAGCTATATTCTGGTGCTCGACGACGCGGATCGGATCCTGGTGCAGCGACGCACCCTCAGCAAGGATTTCTGCCCTGGCATGCTGGATGCCTGCGCCGGTGGTGTGGTCACCACCGGTGAGGAGATGGAGCCCTCCGCCCGCCGCGAGCTGGCCGAGGAGTTGGGCATTGCCGATGTCCCCCTGCAGGGCTTTGGCAGCTTTTATGCCGAAGGGGAGGGCTATCGGGTCTGGGGCGGTCTCTTCAGTTGCCGCTATCAGGGGCCGCTGCAGTTGCAGGCCGAAGAGGTGAGCGCGGTACACTGGATGAGCCTTGCCGAGATTGCCGAGCGCGCCAGCGAATTTACCCCCGATTCCCTGCTCGCCATCGCCACCTGGCAGGCGAGACGCTGACAAGCGTCAGACATTTTTCTCGCCAGAGACAAAACGGGCAGCCTGATGGCTGCCCGTTTGCATTTGTACATTTGTGCATTTGTCTAGGTGGCTACACCAGCTTGAGGCGCCGGTTGGTGCGTCCGCACGCGCTGTGCTTGGCGAGCCAGTGACCTTGCCAGTCGGTGACCAGCCGCAGCAGCGGATACTCCAGATCGAGCCGGGTCACCACCAGCTGGCCTGTTTCATCGCCACTCACGGGATTGCCGCTGGCGGGATCGATGATTTCGACGATGCAGCTCTCGTTGACGATAAAACCCTGACCGGGCTGGCTCTCGTAGGCCACTACCCCCACATCCTGCCACACCAGACAGTTGAGGGCCGCAATGCCGTGAACGGCGCGCAGTGGTGCGGTTTCAGGATGGGTGGCTTCGCACAGCAGGGCGCGGCGCAGCGAGTCGGTGGGGATCTCCGCCGCCTCGGCAGCTTCCAGCAGGTCGAGCAGGGTCACCAACGGACCAACGTAGCCGGTAGGTTGATAGCGCAGCAGCGCCTCCAGCTGGCGCTGGGTATCGTGTGGCCCGCAGGGCACCACGGGGGCGCCCAGCTGGCGGGCGCCGTTATCGAAGATAAAGGCGGTGGGGCCGGCGTGATAGTCGTGGCCGTTGAGCATCACTTCCCCTGCCTTGAAACCGGCGGCAAACAGCGCCCGGGCGGCGCCCCACCAGTCTGCCCCGGCATACTCGGGGATGGCCAGCTGGCCCGGACAGGAGAAGACCCGCAGCGCCTGACTGGCCGGACGGCCGGTGAGACCGGCGAAGGGGGGGTGAGCCTGCTGGGCAGCAAACAGCTCTGTGGTGTCGAGCAGCGGCAGGGTGGCCAGCTCTGACAGATCCTCGAGGTGACATTGGCGATAGGCGCTGGAGTAACCGGCGCAGTATTGACTGACATGGGTAAGCTGATGATTGAGCTGGTCCAGTTGCTGTTGTTCGCGCAGGGCGGGGGGACGAATTTCCAGACCATCGTAGTAGTGTTGCATGGGGCCTCCTGGCGCCGTGAAACCTGCTCAAGAGTAGTCTGCCCGAGCGGAAAATGCCCGTCCGCCATCGGTGATCCGGCTCACGGTTCCGGTTGGGATGGCTCATCACATCGGGTTAAACTGGCGACTTTCCACCACGACTCAGGATGAGAAGCCATGATTGCTGTCGGACAACCCCTGCCTGCGGGCGAATTTACCTTTATTACCCCGGAGGGCAAGCAGCTGCGGGATAGCCACACGCTGTTCGCTGGTAAAAAAGTGGTGCTGTTTGCGGTGCCTGGCGCTTTTACTCCCACCTGTTCCAATGCCCATCTGCCTGGTTACGTGGTGCTGGCCGATCAGTTCATGGCCAAAGGGGTGGATGCCATCTGCTGTCTGTCGGTCAACGACGCCTTCGTGATGCGGGCCTGGCAGACGGCCCAGAATGCTGAGGCCATCACCATGCTGGCGGATGGTGATGGCCGCTGGAGCCAGGCGCTGGGTCTGGCCAAGGATACCGGCGCCTTTGGCGGCATCCGCGCCCAGCGCTTTGCGTTGATCGCCAACGATGGCGTGGTCGAGCAGCTGTTTGTGGAGGTGCCCGGCAAGTTCGAAGTCTCCGATGCCGCGAGCCTGCTGGCCGCGTTGTGAAATGTTAATCACGGTTTGATTTCCCCTTGAATTGGGAAATGGCATCGCTACACTGGGCGCCACTTTCCCATGGTGCCGGCAGGGTTTGCTGGCGCTCCTGTTTGCTGACGAAGAGATGAAGATCCTATGACCCTGGCTTTTGTTGCCCTGATTGCCGGACTGGCGCTGCTGGTCTGGAGTGCTGACAAGTTTGTCGATGGTGCCGCCGCCACCGCCCGTTATGCGGGGATGCCGCCGCTGCTGATCGGCATGGTGATCATCGGTTTTGGCACGTCGGCACCGGAGATGGTGGTCTCGGCGCTGGCGGCCTCCCAGGGCAATCCCGGCTTGGCGCTCGGCAACGCCTATGGCTCCAACATCACCAATATCGCGCTGATCCTGGGTCTGACCGCCCTGATTAGCCCTATCGCGGTGGCCTCTCAGGTGGTGCGCAAGGAGATCCCGATCCTGCTCGGCATTACCCTGCTCTCCGGCGCCCTGCTGATGGATGGTCATCTGGGTCGGATGGATGCGGCTATTCTCGGCGTCGTCTTCGTTGCCCTGATGGGCTGGTCCATCCGGGCTGGCATGAATGGCAAGGGAGATGCGCTGGATAGCGAGACCGCCGAGGATATCGAGAGTGAGGGGATGTCCCTCAAGAGCGCCATTATCTGGTTGGTTGTCGGGCTGGTGTTGCTGATCGGCGCATCCCGCTTGCTGGTGTGGGGGGCGGTGACCATCGCTCAGGCGCTCGGCATCAGCGATCTGGTGATTGGCCTCACCATTGTGGCGGTCGGGACCTCGCTGCCTGAGCTGGCGTCATCGCTGATCGCGATTCGCAAGAATGAGCATGATCTGGCGCTCGGCAACGTGATTGGCTCCAACCTGTTCAACACCCTGGCGGTGGTGGGGATTGCGGCAGCGATTCACCCGCTCGACGTGGCGTCCGAGGTGCTCACCCGTGACTGGAGCATCATGATGGGGCTGACCCTGTTGCTGCTGGTAATGTGTCTGGGCCGCAAGGGGCGGGGGCGGATCAACCGGCTGGAGGGGGGCGTGCTGCTGGCCTGCTTCGTCGCCTATACCGGTTGGTTGCTGACCAGCCAGTTTATCTGAATTGGCGTTGGTGAAATGAGAGAGGGGGAAGCTTGAGCTTCCCCCTCTTGTTTTTGCTCCGTGAGCCTGTTGGCTGGTGAGCGGTGTGCTCAGGCCACTGCCACCAGCTTTTGCCCCTTCTGGCTGCTGTCCAGAATGAGGATGCTCGCCTTGGGGAAGAAGTTGAAGGTGGAGGCCGAGGCCCAGGTGTAGGCCCCCATCACCTTGCCCACCACCAGCTCGCCGATAGCCAGATCCGGCAGCATGATCCCTTCGCGGATTACGTCCACGCTGTCGCAGGTGGGGCCGGAGAGCACCGAGTTATGCTGCTCGCCGCTGGCATAGGGGGTGCTCACCGGATAGGTGACGTGGTCATAGAGTTGGCCGTTGTAGCTGCCGTAGAGGCCGTCATCCAGGTAGTACCAGATCTTGTCGCCACGGTGGGCCTTGCCCATCACGCTGGCGACCGAGGTCATGGCCGGTGCGCTGATAAAGCGGCCCGGTTCGGCAATTTTCTGCACGGTGGCGGGCAACTTGGCCAGCGCCTCGCGGATCGGCGCGCAGAAGCCGTCGATATCGAACTCGCCGTCCTCATAGTCGACCGGGAAACCGCCGCCGATATCCAGCACCCAGGGCTTGAGCCCAAG
Source organism: Aeromonas sp. QDB62 (assembly GCF_027705695.1). NCBI lineage: Bacteria > Pseudomonadati > Pseudomonadota > Gammaproteobacteria > Aeromonadales > Aeromonadaceae > Aeromonas > Aeromonas sp. QDB62. Next base: position 36,921 of record NZ_JAPDCD010000025.1, read on the forward strand.
CGCCCAGGCCTGCTCCATGATCTCGCGGCAGGCGTCGATGGCTTGCACATGGCGGCGGGCGTGCGGCACCTGGGAGCCGACGTGGAACGACAGCCCCATTACCTTGATCCCCTTGGCGTGCGCCAGTTGCAGCAGCGGCAGCGCCTGCTCCGGGGTGCAGCCGAATTTCTTGGAGAGATCGACCTTGGTCTCGGGGTTCGGGAAGCTGACCCGCAGCAGCAGTTTCACTTCGTCCTTGTAGGGAATGAACTTCTCCAGCTCCAGCGGGTTGTCATAGACAAACACAGTGCAGCCGAACTCCAGCGCATAGCGGATATCGCTGTCGCGCTTGATGGGATGGGTATGAATGCAACGTCCCGGGCGAACCCCCTGACTGCGCACCAGATCCACTTCGCCATTGGTGGCCAGATCGAAACAGGCCCCCTCTTCCTTCAAGACAGAGACCACGGCCTCGTGGGGCAGGGGCTTGAGTGCATAGTGCAATCGTACATCGGGCAGGGCGGCGGCCAGCGCCCGATACTGTTTGCGGACGGCTGCCTTGTCGAGCAGCAGCAGGGGGGAGCCGAATTGTTCAACCAGCTGACGGTAATCTTGTGCGACCACATCTTTTGCAACCAGGGTCTCGTTCATTCTCTTTTGGTCATCCTTAGGGGGCGTGATATGCCCAAGCCATATGCGATTGAACCGGCGACGGCCGGGTCAGGCGAGCGGTCCGGTGGGACCAACCGAACACAGTGCATAAATTGATGGCAAAGTGCTTGGTTATGCGCCGGATTATCGGCTTATTGATTCTGTGTGCAAGCATTTTGATTGGATATGTTGGCAAGAATTTCTTGGCGAAACGAGAGGGAGCACTGTTCTCTATCCGGTACTTTTTCCGTTTGGGCCGCATGTCATCTGCGAGCGCCTAACTTGTTGATAGTTAACTAACATTTAACATCATCACCGATGTTCCGGTGGCAACAAAAAAAGTACAAACGGGGATGGCCAAGTGCGAGACAGCTCACATTTTTTGGATTAACATGCCAGCTTCCTAATCCAAACTAGTTCGGATGAAGGTAGCAGGAGAGCGATGGGGGACCATCCACCGAAGAAGTGAATCTTTCAGGTACCGGGCAACCGGTGTGGACTGCTACTGGACGATACTCTGGAGAGACCCGTTAAATCGGGCGCCGAAGGAGCAAGGCACCATGACGACCCGCAAGGGCAGGCTGGCGCCGGAAACTCTCAGGCAAAAGGACAGAGGGGATGGGATGGTTGTACCTGAGCTTGGAACTGTTCACGATCTGTAACGAGAGGTCGTCAGCAAGGTAAAGAGCAGCGCAAGAACCGGAGTGTATGTAAATACATGAGGCTTCCGAGCAGCGCATGAGCCTTGATCACGGCCTCGCAGTAAGAGTGTGAACACGTTCTTGGCCTGCATCCGATCGCCTCTGGCCGATCGCGACACCTATGGGAAGATCATCCTTCTCCTCCTTAATCTTTGTTTTTTAAGGAGGATGCATGTCATCAATTCAATCGGCGTTAACCGCCATCGATAGTTTTATCTGGGGTCCACCCCTGCTGATCCTGCTGGTCGGGACCGGTATCTATCTCACCCTGCGTCTGGGTCTGCTGCAGATTGTGCGCTTGCCGCTCGCCCTGAGGCTGGTCTTCGGTCGCGATCAGGGGCATGGCAAGCAGGGGGATGTCTCCAGCTTCGGTGCCCTCTGCACCGCCCTCTCTGCCACCATTGGTACCGGCAACATCGTCGGGGTTGCCACCGCCATCAAGCTCGGCGGCCCCGGTGCCCTGTTCTGGATGTGGATGGCGGCGCTGTTCGGCATGGCCACCAAGTACGCCGAGTGCCTGCTGGCGGTCAAATACCGCGAGCAGGATGCCAACGGCCAGATGGCTGGTGGCCCCATGTACTATCTGGAGAAGGGGCTCGGTTCCAAGCCGCTCGCCAAGCTGTTTGCCCTGTTCGGTATCGGCGTGGCCTTCCTCGGCATCGGTACCTTCCCACAGGTCAATGCCATCTCCGACGCCATGAGCCTCTCCTTCTCGGTGCCCCGTGAAGCGACCGCCGTGGTGCTGACCCTGATCGTGGCGCTGGTGACTCTGGGGGGGATCAAGTCCATCTCCAGCGTGTCGAGCAAAGTCGTGCCCTTCATGGCCATCTTCTACATCGTCGCCTGCCTCGGCGTGCTGGTGAACAACGCCAGCGCCCTGCCCGATGCCGTTATGCTGGTGATCGAGAGTGCCTTTACTGGCCATGCGGCGACCGGCGGCTTCGTCGGTGCCAGCATCATGTTGGCCATTCAGTCCGGGGTGGCGCGCGGTGTCTTCTCCAACGAGTCAGGGTTGGGCTCTGCACCCATCGCGGCGGCGGCGGCCAAAACCGATTCGTGCGTGGAGCAGGGGCTGGTCTCCATGACAGGTACCTTCATCGACACCATCATCATCTGCACCATGACCGGCCTGACCCTGGTGGTCACAGGCGTGTGGAGCGGCGATGCAAGCGGTGCGGCCATGACCAGTCTGGCCTTTGCCCAGGGGCTCGATGCTCATGTCGGCCAGTATCTGGTGAGCATTGGCCTGCTGTTCTTCGCCTTTACCACCATCCTTGGCTGGAACTACTACGGCGAGCGCTGCACCGAATATCTGTTCGGGGTGAAGGCAATCAAGCCCTATCGTCTGGTCTATCTGGCGCTGGTGGCGAGCGGTGCTTTCCTCCATCTGGACATGATTTGGCTCCTGGCCGATATCGTTAACGGCCTGATGGCGGTGCCCAACCTCATCGGCCTGATTGGCCTGCGCCATGTGGTGATCGCCGAGACCCGCGCCTACTTTAGCCGGGATCTGGATAGCGAAGCCGAGCCGGAGCCGCAGACGGCTTGAGCGCCTCAACCCGTTTCACGTGTCCATTGAAAAGAACAAGCCACGACTCCGGTCGTGGCTTTTTTTGTGCGCCGTGTCTATGGATGGTTACTTTCCCTCTCCCTTCGGGATAAGGTCAGGATGAGGAGGATAGCCCCTCGCTCAGCAGGCTATCCAGACGTGCTCGCACTTTCTCTACCAGTGCCTGATCGCTACCGCGCCAATCGATGCAGCTTGCCAGCGTGGTGGAGGTTCCCGTCATAAAGCGCAGTTCGCCGCCCGCCAGTTCGTAGAAGCGGCTCGCCATCTTGGTACCTTCATCCACATCACCGGCCACCAGTAGCATGGCTTGTGCCAGCACGGCACCCTGGTGATCCTGCCCCGGCGCCAGCCAGCGCTGGGCGGTGCCGGTGATCTTGCGTCCCCCGATCACCAGATTGTACTGGCCATCGCAAAAGGAGCCGGGCACGAAGTCGTAGCTTCCCGCAAGACCGTATTCCGCCAACAGGGTCAGTAGCGGCGCCCCCAGCAGCCGGTAGTAGTGGGCGAGATCTGTGGTGGTGCGGGGCAGTAGCAGGGAGAGGTTGAGAATGCCCGCACCGTGGGGCACGGCGGTGCCACCGCTATCGCGCACATGCACCGGCCAACCTTCAGCGGCTAGCTGCTTGCAGGCGGCTTCGTAATGGGGGAGCCGGGTATCCTTGCGAGTGACAATCAGGCATTGGGGTGCCTGCCAGAGGTGAGCGCGGGGCTGGCCGTCATGGGCACAGTCGCGCAGCCAGCACTGCTCTTGCGCCAGTATCTGTGCGGGTGAAGCGGTATCGGGGAGGGGGGAGAGCAGGCGGTAGGGCATGGCAGCATCCTCAAAAAGGCTGCCCAGCACACTACCCGTGGCGACTGACAAGGTAAAGCCCCGCAGTGCGGGGCTTGGATTTGCTGGCGGTGGGCGATGTCTCAGGAGTGACGCGCTTCGCGCTTTGGCAGCAGCAGGTTGAGCACGATGGCGGTGATGCCACCGGTGGCGACGCCGTAGGAGAGTACGCTTCTGGCCAGCTCCGGCAGGTGTTGCAGCACTTCCGGCACCTGTGCGACCCCCAGTCCCATGGCGAGCGATACCGCCAGGATCATCAGGGCGCGGCGATCCAGTTCCTCGCGGGCGATGATGCGCACCCCGGCGGCGGCGATGGTGCCGAACATCACGATAGTGGCGCCGCCCAGCACGGGCTCGGGGATCTGCTGTACCAGACTGGCGACCGCCGGGAATAGGCCGAGCAGCGCCAGCATGGCGGCGATAAAGAGCCCGACGTGACGGCTGGCGACGCCGGTCAGCTGAATGACGCCGTTGTTCTGGGCGAAGGTGGACATGGGGAAGGTGGAGAAGACCGCCGCCAGCATGGAGTTGGCACCATCGGCCAGCACGCCACCCTTGATCCGTTCCATATAGACAGGCCCTTCCAGCGGCTCGCCGGAGATATCCGAGGTGGCGGTCATGTCGCCGATCGCTTCGAGCGCCGTCACCACGAAGATGATGGCGAGCGGCACGAACAGCTGCCAGTCAAAGCCGAGACCGTAGTGGAGCGGAATGGGCACCATCACCAGCGGACCATCGAAGGTGGGGGGGCTCACTTTGCCCAGCAGCAGCGCCGCGGCATAGCCTGCCAGCATGGCGATCATGATGGCGGAGAGGCGCAGCCAGGGGTTGCGGCTGCGTTGCAGCAACACGATGAGGCCGAGCACCAGCAGGGAGAGGAAGAGGTTGGTGTGGCTGGCGAAGCTGCCATCAGAGAGGGCCGCATAACCGCCGCCCATGCTGATCAGCCCCACCTTGATCAGGGTCAGGCCGATCAACAGCACCACGATGCCGGTGACCAGCGGGGTGATGATCCGTTTCACCAGATGGAGGAAGCGACTCATCACTACGATGGTCAGAGCGGCGGCCAGCATGGTGCCGAACAGGGTGCCCAGCAGATCCTCGGTGGGCATGGCAGCCTGTTTGAGGGCGAGACCGGAGGCGATGATGGGGCCGAGGAAGTTGAAGCTGGTGCCCTGTACCGAGAGCAGGCCGGAACCGATGGGGCCGAAGCGGCGGGTCTGGATGAAGGAGGCGATGCCGGACATGACCAGCGACATGGAGACGATATAACGGGTGTCGGCGGCAGGGAGGCCGAGGGCATTGGCGATAATCAGGGGCGGGGTAATGATGGCGACAAACATGGCGAGCATATGCTGCAGGGCGGCGAACAGGGTTTGGGGCAGGGGCGGTACATCGTCTATGCCGTAGACCAGTTCGCTATGGGCTCGCCTGGGGGGATGTGCCTCCGGGGTGATGCGTTTGGCAGCAGCCTGTTCCATAAGTACCTCGAATTGTGTGGGGAGGGGGGAGAAAATTGGGCGCTATTGTAGAGATTGAAATGGCGCTGACCAGCGCTAATTATGCGAAAAAAGGTTTATTTTTTGATGGGTTGAAACGTTTGCGCGTGGCGATTATCATCTGTCGGTTTGTGTGACCTGTCTCACGGTTTAATTTCCCCTTGCCCCCCCCCGCCTCGGTGTAGAATGAGCCCTCTGTAGTTGTGTGGAGATTCTGGTGCTGAAATTGGCGGAGTTCTGGAGTGCCAAGGTTCACTCCGAAGACTTTACTCGTACCCGCATGGGATTTATGACGGTGCGTTTGCGCCTGCTTACCTGTCTGTTGATGATCGGTTTGCCGGCCTGGGCGGTGGTGGATTGGGTCACCTTGCCCGCCATCCATTTCGAGCAGCTGTTCCAGGCCAGGATCTTCTGCACTCTGGCGTTGTCGCCGCTCATTCCGCTCTCTTATCTTATTCATTTCAAACGGGAACGGATGAAGCTGGCCCTGGGCTACCTGATGGCCGTGATGATGCTCTTCTCCCTCTTCTGCCTGCACAGCTTTGGCGCAGAGCAGGAGCTGCAGGCGGGCTATGTGGCCTTTCCCTATCTGCTGATCACCCTGTTTGCCATCTTCCCCATCCCCCTCTCCCTCGGTTTGCAACTGGCAGGTGTGGTGCTGGTGACCATGCTGCTGGGCCACTGGCTGTTGGTGGGCCAGAGTATCTGGAGTCAGGCCACCCTGAATCAGGTGTGGGTGCTCGGCATGTTTACCATGGCCAGCTGCTGGGTGCAGTGCGGCCAGCTCAACATGCTGCTGCGGCTCTATCGGGAATCCACTACCGACGAGCTGACCGGCATGATGAACCGCCGCTTGCTGATGAAGCAGCTGGAGCAGGCCAGAGAGAAGCTGAAAGCCAAAAAGAAGCCCTTTGCTGTTATGTTGCTGGATCTCGATCGCTTCAAGCGGATCAACGATATCTACGGCCATCTGGCGGGGGATGCGGTGCTCAAGGAGGTGGCTACCACCCTGGGCGAGCAGCTGGAGCCTGACATGGTGCTGGGGCGTTATGGCGGCGAAGAGTTTGCCATCCTGATGCACAACTGCGGTGATCCGGTACAGGCGAGTCGGGTGGCGGAACGGCTGCGGATTGCGGTCGAGGCCCGGCTGGTGAAGAGCCCCACCTCGGATGAACTGCTGGAGGTGACGGTGAGTATCGGCATTGCCATGGCCCGTGCCGGAGACACCATCGATATTCTGATCAACCGCGCCGACGAGTGTCTCTATCAGGCCAAGATGGCGGGACGCAACTGCGTGGTGGTCGAGGGGCAGAACAGCGGAAAGACAGATGCCGCCTGAGGGCGGCATCCTGTTGGCAAGGTGCTGGTGACATCAGGCCAGCTTGTACTTGCCGGAGAGCTGCTGGGCCAGCAACTTGAACATGTTGAAGACCGCCATGGTCTTGCCGGTCGGGGTGCCATCTTCGGCCAGGAAATATTCCCCCTTGAACACCAGAATATCCCCCTTCTGCTCCACCGAATCGGCGCGCATACCGTGGATGAAGTCTTCGTGGCTCTTGATGATCTTGTTGGCCATCTCAAGCAGGGCAGTCTCGGTGATCAGCTCTTTTTGTGGTTGCATGCTCGTCTCCTTAAACGACTACTGGACAGGGAAACCGTGGATCCCTGCCTCTGATTGAAGAGGCGCCCAGCATACTGCAAACAGGGTTTTTCTGTCATTGATATGACCCCGATTTGTGGCTGTTTATCCGATCACCAGATTCTTCAGCCAGCGGCGCTGGCGAATGCGGCGCTGCACCAGCAGCACCTTGCTGAACTCCTCCAGCAGCACCACCGCCACCACCCAGGAGAGGGGCCAGCCGAGCACAGTAACGGCCACCCAGGCGAGCGGGATGCCGATGCACCACATGCCGACGATATCGATGAAGATGCTGTAGTTCACATCGCCGCCGGAGCGCAGCACCCCGATGATCCCCACCATGTTGAACACCTTGAGCAGCATCCCCAGACACATGATGCCGAGCACCTGTCCCGCTTCTGTCATCAGCTCGGGGGGCAGGTTGCCGACCCATTGCAGCAGGTTGGCTTGCAGCAGCCAGACCGCAATCCCCACCAGCAGCGCGCCAATCGGTGCCAGCAGCAGGAACAGCTGGGAGTGCTGCCAGGCTACCTCGTACTCCTCGGCCCCGAGCCGGTGGCCGAGCAGGGTGGAGCAGGCCACCGCCAGCCCGAAGAAGAGGGAGATAAGGATGCTCTCCAGGGTGCCGAGGGTGGTCATGATGGCCAGCGAATCGGTGCCAAGATGGGCGTAGAGAAAGCCGTAAATCAGCATGCCGAAGGCCCAGAGCCCGTCATGGAACAGCAGCGGCAGGGCGATCAGGGTAAAGCGCACCACCTCCTTGCGTTTGAAGGCGGCCAGCCAGTCATTTTTTCGCGGGATCAGGCGCGCCTCGTAGCGTCTCACGTAGATCAGCAGCAGGGTCGTTTGCAACAGCCGTGAAAGGGTGGTGCCCCAGGCCGAGCCAGCCACCCCCATCGCCTCGAAGCCGAAGTGACCGAAGATGAGGGCGTAGTTGAGGATGACGTTGGCGATGATGGCGATAATGCCGATGCGGGTTGGTGCGGCGGCATTGCCGACCGAGCGCAGGGCTGACTCCAGCGGCACCACGATGGCGGTGCAGAGGATGGTGGCGCCGGTGATCATCAAGAATTGATCCGCCAGTGCCCGCAGTGCCGGATCCTGACTGGCAAAACCCAGCACGCTGCCCGGTGATAACACATAGATGAAGGCAAAGGGCAGGGTGACCAGCAGGGCGCCCACTATGGCCAGCGCCAGGGAGCGGCGCACCCCGGCCATCTCCCCGCGCCCGAAGTATTGTGCTGCCAATACCGAGACCCCGCCCGCGAGGCCCGCTATCACCAGCAGATTGAAAAAGAAGACCCGGTTACCCAAGCCGACCGCCGCCACTGCCGTGGTGCCAAGCTGGCTCACCATCATGATATCGATGAGGCCGAGCAGGGAGAACATCATGGACTGCAGCGAGACAGGCAGGGCCAGTCGCCACAGTCGGGTCATGAACTCGCGATCGGTGGTTTGTTTTAAAATCGCTTGCCAATAATTCATTAGTGTTAACCGGGTTTGAGAAAAGCAAGGTTTGTCATGGGTATGATAGGGGCATGTCGGGGCGTTCTCACTGTGAGTGCCTCTCGGTTTTCTTGTGCAAAACTATCCTGTTGAGGTGTTATGCCATTTGCCAGCGAGTGTCTGGAGATAGCACCAGCCTGTGAAGAGCAGATGCTGGGACGTGAAGGGCTGCCCCTGCTCGGCGAGGCGGGGATCTTCCTTAGCGGGCTTTCGAAGATCCGCGATCACTACCTGATCCGCCGCAATCGCCCCGAGTTTCACATCCTGATGGTGAGTCATGACGAAGGGGGAGCGCTGCTCACCGACGAGGGGGAGCAAGCCATTCCGGCCGGGTCGCTGATTTTCCTGCCCGCCGCCGTGCCCGGCGGTCTCAAGCTGATTGGTGAGCGCTGGCAGATCAGCTGGATTTTGCTCGATGACGTGCCGTGCTGGCAGCACCTGCACCGCCTCGGTCACCGTATCTGGCAAGGGGATGGTGGCGATCAGCTCTACCACCTGCTCAGCCTGATGCAGGGGGAGGGGGTTCGCTCCCCGCTGCAGCCCCAACTGCTCAGCCTGTTGCTGGCGCTGCTGGAGCGCACCCTGCAAGGGGAGGTGCGCGGCACCCCTGAACTCAGATTGCAGGCGCTGTTTCGCCGGGTGGAGGCGCGCCTGGACGAACCTTGGAGTGTCGCCCTGCTGGCCGAACAAATGGCCTGCTCCGTGCCCCATCTGCACCGGCTCTGTCAGCAGGCGTTTGGCATGGGGCCCATGGCCAAGGTAACCGAGCTCAGAATGAACAAGGCGCGCCAGCTGCTGCTCTATACCAACTGGCCACTTGGCGAGCTGGCGGCACGGGTCGGTTACAGCGATGGGGCCAACTTTGCCAACCGCTTTCGTCGTCTGACTGGTCAGACCCCGGGGGCATTTCGTCGACTCGGTCGCAAACCTTTTGCAACGGATATGCAAACTCTTTGAAATTAATGACACAAGCCCCTAGGATCGGCGGGTTCCTGCGTCTAGCTAACCGTTTAGGTACCAAGATCCATGTTTGAAGATAATAACCAGAAACGTCCCCTCTACATTCCCTACGCCGGTCCCGCCCTGCTGGAGACCCCCTTGCTCAACAAGGGCAGCGCCTTCACCAGCGAAGAGCGCAGCAACTTCAACCTCGAAGGCTTGCTGCCCCAGAATATCGAGACCATCGAAGAGCAGGCCGAGCGTGCCTATCGCCAGTTCATGGCGTTTGGCAACGACATGGACAAGCACATCTATCTGCGCAACATCCAGGATACCAACGAGACACTGTTCTACCGTCTGCTGCACAACCACCTGACCGAGATGCTGCCGGTCATCTATACCCCGACCGTGGGCAAGGCGTGTGAAGAGTTCTCCAACATCTATCGCCGTGCCCGTGGCCTGTTTATCTCCTATCCGGACAAGGACAGGATCGATGACATGCTGCAAAACGCCACCAAGCAGAACGTCAAGGTGATCGTAGTGACCGATGGCGAGCGGATCCTGGGTCTGGGCGATCAGGGGATCGGCGGCATGGGCATTCCCATCGGCAAGCTCTCCCTCTACACCGCCTGTGGTGGCATCTCGCCGGCTTACTGTCTGCCGGTGGTGCTGGATGTCGGCACCAACAACCAGCAACTGCTGAATGACCCCTTCTATATGGGGTGGCGCAATCCGCGTATCTCCGGTGAAGAGTATGCGGAGTTTGTCGATGCCTTCATTCAGGCGGTCAAGCGCCGCTGGCCAGATATCCTGCTGCAGTTCGAGGATTTTGCCCAAAACAACGCCATGCCGCTGCTCAACCGCTACAAGAATGAGCTCTGCTGCTTCAACGACGATATTCAGGGCACTGCGGCGGTGACGCTGGGCAGCCTGATCGCCGCCTGCAAGGCCTCCGGCGCCAAGCTCTCCGAGAAGCGGGTGGCCTTCCTCGGCGCGGGCAGCGCCGGTTGCGGCATTGCCGAGCAGATCGTGGCGCAGATGAAGGCCGAAGGGCTGACCGATGCACAGGCTCGTGGTCGGGTCTTTATGGTGGACCGTTTCGGTCTTATCACCGACAAGATCCCCAACCAGCTCGACTTCCAGCGCCGTCTCTCCCAGCCGGTGGAGCGGATCAAAGATTGGCCGGTGGGCGACAATATCTCCCTGCTGGAGGTGATGGAGCACGGTCGCCCGGATATCCTCATCGGGGTTTCCGGCCAGCCGGGTCTGTTCACCGAAGAGGTGGTCAAGACCATGCACAAGCACTGTGCCCGCCCTATCATCTTCCCGCTCTCCAATCCTACCTCCCGAGTCGAGGCAACGCCTGCGGATTTGATCCGCTGGACCGACGGTCAGGCGCTGGTGGCAACCGGCAGTCCGTTTGCACCGGTGGAGCACAAGGGCAAGCGCTACGTCATCGCCCAGTGCAACAACTCCTTCATCTTCCCGGGGATTGGCCTTGGCGTTATCGCCTCCGGCGCCACCCGGGTGACCGACGCCATGCTGATGTCAGCCAGCCGCGCGTTGGCGGAGTGTTCGCCGCTGGTTAAAGGGGAGGAGGGCTCACTGCTGCCGGATCTGGCGGATATCCATCAGGTCTCCCGCTACATCGCCAAGATGGTGGCCAAGACGGCCATGCTGCAGGGCAAGGCGGTGCAGACCCCGGACGAGGTAATCGATCAGGCCATCGAAGCGAACTTCTGGCATCCGGAATATCGTCGCTACCGCCGCACTTCGTTCTGATTTCTGCAAAAAGACGCAAAGCAAAAGGGATGCCTCGGCATCCCTTTTTACTGCACGTCTGACATGGTTATCGCCTCAAGATGAACTACTCGCTGGTGCCCTGTACACCGGTGACTCGCACTTCTACCCGGCGATCAGGTCCAAGGCAGTCGATCAGCGCGGCTTTGGCCTTGATGGCATCACACTGGTTGCCGGTGACCGGGTTGCTCTCGCCATTGCCCTGAATGCTCACCTTGTCGGCGGGCAGCCCCTTGCCGATCAGGAAGTCGGCGACTGTTTTTGCGCGAGCTTCCGAGAGGGTCTGATTGTTGGCATCCGAGCCGATACGGTCGGTATACCCCATCACGACTGCACTGCCATCCTTGGGCTGCACATCGACGATCTGCTGGTAGAGATCGTCCAGCGCGCTCATCCCCTCCTGCTTGAGATCTGCTTTGCCAAAGGCGAACAACACATCGGAGCTGAGGTTGAAGGTCTGATCCACCACTTCCGGTTCGGCCGGTGGCGGGGGGACCACGACCGGCGCCGGGGTGGGGGCGGGCTCGGCAGGTTGGCTGCGGTTAGGGTGGATCACCAACTCCAGGGTGGCGGTGCTGACATCGCTGACCCAGCGCTGGGTACCGCTGTTGGCTTTGCCATTATCCGGATCATCGCCAACGCGTACTATGTAGCGGTAGCGCGCCTGCAGATCGACCCAGTCATGGAGCCGCGCCGTCAGGCCCAGGCCTGCCAGCGGTGCCAGGTTGTCGTCCCCGCCGTTGACTGATTCGACGTGATAGATATAGCCACCGCCCTCGGCAAACACCGAGAACATCTCGCTGAGCGGCAAGCGGCCAATCACTGACAGGGTTGCCCCCTTGCTGTTGAAGTCATGACCGCTGATATCCCAGTCTCCGGTGGAGAGATAGCCAATCTCGGCTCCCAGATTTTCCGTGAAGTTGTAGCCGCCAAACAGGGAGAGCGCAGTCGCATCCTTGCTGACATCCTGACTGAAGTCATTCAAATCGTGCGCAATGGCCCAGCCACCGCCGACCCCGGCATACCAGTCGTGAACCGGTACCGCTTGTGCGCCTGTGCTCGCCAATGCCAGTGCAATCCACACAGGTTTTACTCTTATGTTCATCGCGTATCCTCGTCGATGTTTGGTGTAGTGGGGATTTTTGTTAGTAAAACCCCACACTTATTTATAGGTGACGGGCTGTTTTTAACCACCCGGGAGGTATGGATAGTGGCAATAAGTGAACCCATGTCACTGAAACGATGCGGGAAGGAGGAAGGTGGTTTGCGGTGAGTGACAAAAGAGCCAAAAAAAGGAGGCCAGGTGGCCTCCTTGTTATGTCGGACCGCAGGATTACTGTGTGACTTGCTGCACGCCGGTGACACGTACTTCGACGCGACGATCCGGCGCCAGGCAGGAGATCAGCTGAGCCTTGCCCTTGACGCTGTTGCACTGGGTGCCGGTGACCGGATTGGCTTCACCGCGACCTTCGATGGCAACCTTGCCAGCTGGCAGACCTTTGCCAACCAGGAAGTCGGCTACGGTACGGGCGCGCGCTTCGGAGAGTTTCTGGTTGTAGGCGTCAGAGCCGATACGGTCGGTGTAACCGACCACCACGGCGCTGCCATCTTTCGGCTGAACGTCAACGATCTGCTGATACAGGGTGTTGAGCGCTGCGACACCTTCTGGCTTGAGGGTGGATTTGCCAAAGGCAAACAGCACGTCAGAGCTCAGGGCGAAGTTCTTGTCGACCAGTACCGGCTCGGGAATCGGCTCAGGGGCGGGGGCGGCAACCGGGGCTACATAGGAGGTGCGATTCGGGTGCATCACCAGCTCCAGGGTCGCGACGCTCATGTCGCTCTCCCAGGTTTTCTGCTCATCACCCAGATTCCACAGATAGCGGTAGCGGGCTTGCACATCAATAAGGTCGGAGATCTTGGCAGTCAGGCCCAGACCGGCTAGCGGCGCGGTGCCGTTGTCGCTGTTGCCATTGCCGTTGACGTGATTGAAGTAGGCACCACCTTCAGCAAACACCGAGAAGATGTCGCCCAGCGGCAGACGGGCGATACCGGAGAGGGTTGCACCCTGGGTTTTGAAATCGGCACCGTCAACGCCCGCTTTACCGGCGTAGAGGTAGCCCAGTTCGGCTGAGTAGTAGTCGTTGAAGTTGTAACCGCCGAACAGACTCAGTGCGGTGGCGTCTTTGTCAGTGTCTTTGCCAAAATCATCCAGATTGTGGGCATAGGCTCAGCCAGCACCGATACCGGTGTACCAGTCATCGGCGGCTTGTGCTGTGGTGCCTGCGGCGGCCAGCGCCAGTGCAATCAGGGTAGGAGCCATTTTGAGTTTCATCGGTTTATCCTCGTTGTGTTAGCCCGGGTCGGGCAATGCACTTGTTTTTATTGCTGCGAAAAATCGCCAGCAAAGTGGATAGCGAAGGCTTGGGACTCTCATGATGCAGTGGCGTCATGGACAACAGACCGGACAAGAAGCGCTTTTTAGTGCTTATCCAATACCTTACAGGCGCAACTACTTTATGCTTTCGGGGCGGGGCAGGCAAGCGCAGGGAGGGGGAACTGAGGGATGCAAGCGAGAATGAAACAAACAAAAAGGGATGCCGCAGCATCCCTTTTTTTCGCACTATCTGAACGAGGTCAGATTATTGCTGAACTTCTTGTACGCCAGATACGCGAACTTCTACGCGACGATCCGGAGCCAGGCAGGAGATCAGTTGAGCTTTAGCGGTTACGCCGTTGCACTTGGTGCCGGTAACCGGGTTGGCTTCGCCACGACCTTCGATGGCAACTTTGCTGGCAGCCATACCTTTGCTCACCAGGAAGTTGGCAACGGTACGGGCACGGGCTTCAGACAGCTTCTGGTTGTAAGCGTCGGAACCGATACGGTCGGTGTAACCAACAACAACAGCGTTGCCATCTTTCGGCTGGAATTCAACGATTTGCTGATACAGACCGTTCAGGGCTGCAACGCCTTCCGGCTTCAGGGTGTCTTTGCCGAAGGCAAACAGCACGTCTGAGTTTAGGGCGAAGTTCTTCTCTACCACTTGCGGAGCAGGAGCCGGAGCTTCTTCAACAACCGGAGCAGCTACCGGAGCTACGTAGGAAGTACGGAACGGGTGGTATACCGCTTCCAGAGTAGCAACGCTCTGGTTGGACTTGTAACGGTCACCGTTGTCGGCGTGCAGGTCAGCCACGTCCCACATGTAGCGGTAGCGAGCTTGCAGATCCAGCGCGTCACTTACTTTGTAAGTCACACCGGCACCGGCCAGCGGGGAAACTTTAGTGTCGCTTACACCCAGACCGTCGGTGTGAGCCCAGTAGGCGCCGCCTTCAGCGAACAGGGAGAAGTCGTTGCCAACCGGCAGACGAGCGATAGCGGACAGGGTGGCACCCTGGTTTTCGTAACGGTTGCCGTCGGTGTTACCACGACCGGCATATTGGTAACCGAATTCGGTACCGAAGTTTTCGGTGAAGTTGTAACCAACGAAGGCGTTGGCTGCAGCTGCATCTTCTTGACCTACGTTGGTGCTTTCGATCTTGTTCAGACCGTTGAAGTGAGCAGCACCGACACCGGCACCGAAGTAGATGTCGTCAGCGGCGTGAGCAGCGGTAGCACCCAGAGCAGCCATGGCGATGGCGATCATGGAAGGAGCCATTTTCATCATAAAAAAATCCTCGTTGAGATCGCACGTTATTTACGTGCTTCACACTTTGTAATTTATGTAAGCTGCAGGCTCCGCCGTACGGCTGGCGTCGAGTCTGGCAGATGACCCGGCAGAACCGGGTTGCACACTCTCCTGGTGTGTCGAGTGCGCTGGCATGGCACGCAATGCGTGAGAAACCACTGCCAGGCAACTGATGTCATTCCGATGACGAGGCGCACTCTATGCCGATTTTAAAACATGATCAAGCTCACAAATGAGCCTTATGGCAAATTGTGTCGTGTCGTTAAATGGCTGTTTATCCAGATTAATTAGTGATCCAGATAGGCCCTGTGCAGTTTCTTTTCAAGTTTCATATAGGCCTGAACCCAGTCGGAATGCGGGTTGGCAGGATTTGCTCTAGCGGCAAAGACCGCGAGGTAATCTGCCTCGGTTACATGCTCCAACAGGGGGGTAAATGTCATCAAGAAATGTCGGGCCAGATAGGGGTCAAGTGGCCAGATATTGAGGATGGCCCGCGCCACAGGCTGAACCGCAGCTGAACAGATGAAATGGCGGTGTCCGGCGTCCAGCCAGTCAGCCATCTTGCACAAGCCGGATTCGGGTACCAGACCGCCATCGCCCGGTGTCGTGGCCAGGGTAATGGTCTGCCCGTTTACCGTGATGAGCTGTTCATTGTTATGCAGGGTACCATCGTGGCTGCGCAGGGCCAGGCCCGCGACTTCCTGTTCAAGAAACAGGCTGCAGCTGTCCGGCAGGGCGGCCAGGATCTCGCTGGCATGGCTGTGCATCGATGCCGGAAGCCAGAATGCTTCGGCGCGATATTGTTCACCTTGCAGGCGCTGTTGTGCCAGTTCTGCAGGGCTGGAAACGGGGTGCAGGCGAGAGATAATGCCGGGAAACGCCATACTTATTCCTCTTATTGGGTAGCCGGCGAATTATACGAGTTATTCTGGCGGCAACAATAAAGGTTTCTTTTCGAGACTGTTTACCTGAGACGGCTGAGCGATTACCATCCCCGATGAAAGTAAGGGTTGTCGCCGAAAGGCGCTCATAAAGATAGAGGCTCGACCATAACGAGTCCGTACAAAACTGATACACTTGACTACGAGTCGTCGCGAAAAATAAAGGCGGAGTAAATCCGCCGAACGGAGTATGGAACATTATGAATTCAAATATCGTCACTGTTGGCAAGAAGATCCGTCAGATCCGTGAAGCGGTCGGTTTGAGCCGTCCGAAGTTTGCAGATTTGCTCGGTGTTCCTCCCACCACACTGAAAAACTACGAGCTGGGTTACCGTGAAGTCGGGGGCGCCTTCCTGGTTGCCCTGGCGCACCACCCGGATCTGCACAAGTTCACCCTCTGGCTGCTGGCAGACAAAAAAGTCGCCGAAATCGGTCAGATTGGACCGGATGATCTCGCCAAGGTGTGATCATCGATGTGAATAGAAATGCCGCCTTCGGGCGGTATTTTTTTGCCTGCAAATCAGAGCCCTGGTTGCCGCTTTTTTCTTATCTGTGCTCTATATAGGGCTTTTGCTCAAAACATCTTGGCAAACCACCATAAACCTCAGAAAATTCCGACCCTCAAAACCCGGTTCATCTCGCATGATGCGAAATAAGTGAGACAAGCATGAGTCAAACCTCCCCCAAGGCCCGCGACGGCTTTACCAGTAAGTTCGGCGTCCTTGCCGCCACCCTTGGTTCAGCCGTCGGCCTCGGCAATATCTGGAAATTCCCCTACCTGACCGGTGAAAACGGTGGTGCCGGCTTTCTGCTGGTCTATGTGATCGCCACCCTGCTGGTCGGTTTGCCGGTGATGATTTCCGAGATCATGCTGGGCCGCAAAAGCAAAACCGATGCGGTCACCACCCTGAGCAATCTCGCTCCGAAAGGGCAACCCTGGTGGCTGATTGCGGTGATGGGGGTGCTGGCGGCCTTCCTGATCATGTCCTTCTACTCGGAAGTGGCGGCCTGGGTGTTTGCCTATATCTTCAAGGCGATCGACGGCTCCATTCTCTCCACCGATCCCGAGGTGACCGGTGCGGCATTTGGCGCGCTGATCAGCAACCCGCT
The DNA here is from genome assembly GCF_027705695.1 of Aeromonas sp. QDB62. NCBI lineage: Bacteria > Pseudomonadati > Pseudomonadota > Gammaproteobacteria > Aeromonadales > Aeromonadaceae > Aeromonas > Aeromonas sp. QDB62. Next base: position 53,768 of record NZ_JAPDCD010000025.1, read on the forward strand.
GCAGAGCCTGCTGTGGCAGTGGCTGGTGCTGGCCCTGATGGGGGGCATCCTGCTGATGGGGGTCTCAAAGGGGATCGAAGCGGTCACCAAGAAGCTGATGCCGGTGCTCTTTATCCTGCTGCTGGTGATCGGTATCCGCAGTCTGACGTTGCCTGGGGCGAGTGAAGGTCTCTCCTTCCTCTTCTCGCCAGATTTCTCCAAGATCACCGGGGCCGTGGTGCTGACCGCCATGGGGCTGGCCTTCTTCAAGCTCTCCATCGGTATGGGCTGCATGATGACCTACGGCAGCTACTTCCGTGATGACCAGAACATTCCGCTCACCGCATTTCGGGTGATGTGCGCCGACCTGTTCGTCTCCATGCTGGCCGGTATCGCCATCTTCCCGGCGGTGTTTGCCTTCGGGTTCGAGCCGACCGCCGGTCCTTCGCTGCTGTTCATCACCATTCCGGCAGTGTTTGCCAGCATCCCGTTTGGCCATGTTTTCATGGTGCTCTTCTTCGTGCTGTCGGCTATCGCGGCCACCGGTGCCATGCTCTCCATTCTGGAAGTGCCGGTCTCGGTGCTCTCCGAGCGCTTCAAGATGAGCCGCCCCAAGGCGACCCTGATCAACCTGCTGGTGCTGGGGGCTGTGGGTTCCACCTGCGCGCTCTCCAACAGCGCCATGGCGGATGTGCAGATTGCGGGCAAGACCTTCTTCGATCTGTTCGACTACCTCTCCTCCAACATCCTGATGCCGCTCGGCGGTATCTTCCTCTGCCTGTTTGTAGGCTGGGTATGGGGCGAGGAGAAGATGCGCGATGCCCTGACCAATGGCGGCGAGCTGGTTCTGCCCATTCTCAAGCCACTGTTCTTCATCATCCGCTATGTCTCACCGCTGCTGATCCTGATCGTGATGCTCAAGGGGCTGGGGCTGTTCTAAGCCGAGGGTTTTGTGATAGCAAAAGAGAGCCGCAAGGCGCTCTTTTTGTTGGTGTCGGCAACGATGGCGGAGTTACAACAAGCCAAGACGAGACAGTTCATCCTTGAGTTGATCGAGGTTGCGCTCGACGCAGGCTTCCCCCTCGTTGATGGCGTCGCTGGCGCGATGAAAATCCATAATGGAGAAGCTGCCAAGGCGCGGGCAGAGCTGGATTTCCGGCGGATCGCCCGCCATCCGGGCGCGGGTAATGCGCTCCTGCATGATGTTGATGGAGCCGCTCATCACGCTCCACAGACCCGGGGTGGCAGGCGCGGATTCACCGCGATTGAGCCACTGGCTGAGCAGGCCCATGTTGCCCGGTTGATCCGGCTCGTCGGTCCAGGGCTGGTGCAAGTCGGTATTGAGGTTGACGGCGATCACCACCTCGGCCCCCATGGCGCGGGCCAGCGAGATGGGCACCGGATTGACCACGGCGCCATCGACCAGCCAGCGATCGTTGACCCGGGTCGGCGTGAGGATCCCCGGCATGCCACAGGAAGCGCGCACCGATTGGCGCAGCGGCCCCTGTTGCAGCCAGATTTCGCGGCCGGTATCGAGTTCGGTGGCGACACAGGCGAAGGGGATGGGCAGGCTCTCCAGCTCAGGATTGCCCAGGTGGTTGGCGGCGAGGCCAAACACCTTCTCGCCACGAAACAGACCGCCGGAGAGGGCCGGGTCGAGCAGGCTGACCACCTGCAGGCGGGTAAAGCCGCGCACCCACGACTCCAGCCGGTCCAGCTCACCGGCGGCATAGGCGGCGCCAACAAAGCTGCCGATGGAGCAGCCGGCGATGAGGTCGGGCTTGATGCCCAGTCGTTCAAGGGCGCGGATGACGCCGATATGGGCCCATCCTCTGGCGGCACCGCTCCCGAGAGCGAGCCCTACGCGGGGTTTACGTGGCACGACGTTCCTCCAAAAAGGGGTTGGAGCGACCAGCTTACTCCGCAAGTCCGGATGCGTCACCCTGCCATCTTTCGCTGCGGTTGCGCCCGTTGGCTTTGGCCTGATAGAGCGCCACATCGGCACGGCGCACCGCTTCATGGAGCGGGATACCCGCCTCGTGGGGGTGATAGCCGAGGCTGATGGTGACCACCAGATCGGGCTCGATAGCGGCCCAGTGATGATCGGCTACGGCGAGTCGGATTTGCTCTGCCAGCTCGCCGAGGCGGGAGGCATCACTGTGGCCAATCAGCAGCAGAAACTCCTCGCCACCCCAGCGGATTAATTTGTCCGACGGGCCGAGCTGCTGCTGGCAGAGCTGCACCAGCCGGATCAGCACCATATCGCCAACGGCATGGCCGAAGGTGTCGTTGACCCGTTTGAAGTGATCCGCATCGAACATCAGGATCCCGGCTTGCAGTCGCGCCAGCTCGCCCCCTTGCTCCAGGCGCTCCAGATAGTGGCGATTGAAAGCGCCGGTGAGGGCATCGTGACAGGAGAGGTAGTTGAGTCGCAGGTTGAGACGGTGGGACCTCAGGTTGGAGAGGGCCGCCAGCAGCATAAAGAGGATGGCGAGCAGGGTCGGTGCGGATTGGCAGAGCATGGCCCACGCCAGCGGTAGCAGAGTGACGTTGTGTACCAGTCGCAACGGGGTATCGGGGATCGCCATCGTCAGTTGCAATCGCCCCTGTCGCCAGCGGTACTCACCGGTGGGCGCGGGGTCTTGCGGGATCACCGGTTGGCGCGCACTGCTGGCCAGCACCTGATGATACTGATTGAGCAGCAGATACTCCCCCAACGCCGGCGTCAGCTGATTGAGCTGCTGTTGCAGGCGGGCGAGCAGCACATCCATGCTGATCATCCCCACCAGGGTGCCGTCCTTGTAGAGGGGTTGCGACATGGTGATCATGGTGCCGAGTCCGAGAAAGTCTTCGTAAGGGCGGGAGAGAACCGTTCCCTTGTCCGGCGTGCGGGTCGTCAGCGCATCTTGCCAGAAGTACTTCTGGTAAAGGGCGGGGTAGAAGCGAAACCGGCTGGAGGGCTGCCAGGGGTAGAGGTAGATAAAGTTGTCCACCCCGATGAAGTAAACCCAGGCGATCTCCTTTGCCAGGTGTTCGCTGGCGGTAGCCAGCAGGGGGGAGAGACTCAGGGCCAGATGCATGCGCGCCTCCCGCTCGCTGCCCGGGGGCGGCATTGGCCCCGTACCGGTTAGGTTGCCTGCCAGCCCTGCGGGCAGGTTTGCGGGGAGCGTGTCCAGCGCCAGTCCATCCCGCAGTGCCTCGATGTGGCCATAGAGTTGGCGGGTCAGCACCGACTGGGGGTCGCTGCGCAGTCGCTCCTCGGCCTGACCGCGCATCGCCTCCAGAAAGACCTCAATCTGCTTGAACTGATCCCGCAGGTAGATGGCGCTGTTGAGGGTATCGCTCTGGTAGAGGCGTTCTATCTGTTTCAGGCTTTGCCGCAGGGTCAGACCAACCAGCAGGATGACCAGAGCAAACAGCAGCCAGGTCAGGCGGGTGAGAAAAGGGGTGGCTGACACATTGGGCATAGGCAACGATCGGGCATGGAAAAGAGAGAGTCGTGAGTGTAAGCGAAGAGGGCGGGAAAAGAATCGAACCGTGCCCAATGGAGTGATCTTGCCCCCTTCCTGTTACGTTTTGTCACATTTATACATAGTCACGGCATAGTCTGGGGCTAAAATGGCCCCAATCTGGTTTTTCTTCCTCACTCTTCATGGATCGTTCGATGAAAATGCGTATCTGGCTCGGCTTGGGCCTTCTTCTAATCGTGGTTGCCGGCGTCTGGGCGCTGCGTCACAGCGAACCCGCCGCCAAAGCACCGGTCAGACAGGTCAATATCCGCACTCAAACCGTCAAACAGAGTCTGGCCGAGCCGACCCTCAAGCTGGTGGGCAAGCTGGCGGCCAATCGCTCCGTCATCATCAGCCCCGAAGTGACCGGCCGCATCGTCAAGATTGCGGTGCAGTCTGGCCAGAGCGTGGCGAAGGGGGCGACCCTGATCGCGCTGGATGCGGGCAAGCAACAGGCGGAGCTGGCCGAGCAGAGCGCCAGCCTGCGCGATGAGAACCGCAAGCTGGGGGATATGCGCAAGCTGGTGGCCCGTGGCGCCGTGACTCAATCCGAGCTGGAGGGGCAGGAGGCCACCGTGGCCCAGGTGCAGGCGCGCCTCGATGCCGCCCGCTACGAGCTCTCCCTGCGCACCCTGCAGGCGCCCTTTGCCGGTACCGTGAGCCTGATTGATCTGAGCGAAGGGGCGCTGGTCAACAGCGGCGATACCTTGCTGCATCTCGATGAACTCGACAAATTGCGCCTCGATCTGGCGGTGCCCGAGCGTTACCTCTCCCTGCTGCGCCCGGGCATGGCGGTCACCGCCACCAGTACCGCCTGGCCGGTTCAGCAATTTAACGGCACCCTGACCACCCTCGACAGCCGCGTCTCCAACGATACCCAGAACATCAAGGCGCGGGTGATAATCCCCAATGGCAACGGCCAGTTGCGCCCGGGCATGTTGCTCAATGTGGAGCTGGCGCTGCCTGCCCAGCAGCTCACCCTGATCCCTGCCCAGTCGGTGGAGTATGCCGGTGAACAGCGTTTTGTTTACCGTCTCGAGGCCGATGGCCGGGTCAAGCGGGTGCCTGTGGTGCTCGGCGAGACCGAAGGGGAGACCGTCTGGGTCACCGAGGGGCTGAAGGTCGGCGATCGCATCGTGGTCGAGGGGCTGGTCAATCTGCGTGATGGGGTGCAGGTGCGTGATCTGGCCGAGGTGAACGGCTGATGTGGCTCTCCGATATCTCAGTACGTCGCCCGCTGGTGGCGGTGGTGCTCAGCGCCCTGCTCACCGTGTTTGGTCTGGTCGCCTTCAGCAAATTGACGGTGCGGGAGATGCCCGATGTGCAGATCCCCTCGGTCTCCATCAGTACCACCTATGAGGGGGCGGCCCCCTCGGTGATGGAGAGTCAGGTCACCAAGCCCATCGAGGATCAGCTCTCCGGCATCAGCGGCATCAAGAACATCAACTCCATGACCCGCAAGGGGCGCTCGATGATCACCGTCGAGTTCAAGCTCGGCTGGAACATGGTGGAGGGGATCTCCGATGTGCGCGATGCTATCTCCCGCGCTCGGCCACGGCTGCCCGATGATGTGGACGAACCGCTGGTGACCAAGGACAGCGGCAACGGCGATGTGGCGATCTGGCTCAACTTCAGCAGCAGCCAGATGGATCGCACCGCCATGACCGACTACGCCAACCGCGTGCTGGTCGACCCCCTGAGTCTGGTGGACGGGGTGAGCGAAGTGGCGCTCTCCGGCGATCTGACCCAGGTGATGTATGTGCGGCTGCGCCCTGCCGACATGGCGGCCCGTGGCATCACGGTGAGCGATGTGGAAGATGCCCTCAAGCGGGAGAACATCGAGCTGCCGGGCGGCGAGATCCGCAACAACTCCATGACCATGGCGGTGCAGATCGCCCGTCTCTACCACACAGCGGAAGATTTCCAGCAACTGCAAGTCACCACCGCCGCCAACGGCCAGAGCGTCTATCTGGCCGATATCGCCGACGTGGAGGTGGGAGCCAAAAACGAAGACAGTGCCTATCAGCGCAACGGTAAGGAGAGTCTGGGCATCGGCATCGTCGCCCAGTCCACCGCCAACCCGCTGGCTGTGGCACAGGGGATTGAGAAGAAACTCGGCGAGATGCAGCGCTTCCTGCCGGAGGGGGCCAAGCTCGAGGTGGATTACGACTCCACCATCTTTATCAAGCAGGCCATCGACGAGGTGTACGAGACCCTGGCCATCTGCGCCGTGCTGGTGGTGGCGGTGCTCTATCTGTTCCTCGGTCAGGGGCGCACCACGCTCATTCCGGCTATCACTGTGCCGGTATCGCTCATCTCCGCCTTTATCGGCGCCTGGTATTTCGGCTTTTCCATCAACCTCATCACCTTGCTGGCGCTGATCCTCGCCATTGGCTTGGTGGTGGATGATGCCATCGTGGTGGTGGAGAACATCCACCACCATCTGCAGCGGGGAGAGCCGCCGCTGCTGGCCGCCTGGCACGGCACCCGCGAGGTGGGCTTTGCGGTCATCGCCACCACCGCCGTGCTGGTGATGGTGTTTGTCCCCATCGCTTTTATGGATGGCATGGTGGGGCGGCTCTTTACCGAGTTTGCGATATTGCTTTCGCTCGCCGTGCTCTGCTCCTCGCTGGTAGCGCTGACCCTGACTCCGGCCATGGGCTCCTGGCTGATGCGCCCACTGGATAAACCGAACCGGCTCACCGCCGGGCTCGATCGCGGGCTTGGCTGGCTGGAGGGGCACTATCGCCACGTGCTGGCGTGGGTGCTGCGTCGCTCCCGCTGGACGCCGCTGGTGCTGCTGCTCTGTCTGGGCGGTATCGGCGCCCTGTTTACCCAGCTGCCGACCAGCCTCACCCCGACCGAGGATCGCGGCGTCATCTATGTCTTCGTCAAGGGGGCAGAGGGGACCAGCATCGAGCGGATGAAACGCAACATGCAGCAGGTGGAGTCCGCCATCATGCCGATGCTCGGCAAAGGGGTGGTGCAGGCGCTGAGCTTCAGTACCCCCGCCTTTGGCCGTGGCGGCGATCAGACCGGTATGGTGATCATCCAGCTCACCGACTGGGCCGATCGCGACGTCACCGCCACCGAGTTTTCCCGTTCGCTCGGCGCCAAGCTCTCCGGCATTCCCGATGTGATGATCCGCACCTTCCAGCCCGGTTTCCGGGGCGGCTCCACCGCTGCGGTGCAGTTCGTGCTGCAGGGCAACGACTATGCCGAGCTCTACCAGCAAGGGTTGGCACTGCAACAGGCGGCGCAGGGCAGCGGCCTGATGCTGAGCCCGGATCTCGACTACGCCGAGAAGACCCCCGAGCTGCAGGTGACCATCAATCGCGACAGCGCCAGCCAGCTCGGCATTCCGGTCTCCACCGTGGCCAATAGTTTGCAGACCCTGCTGGGCGGGGCGAGCAAGACCACCTATGTGGACAGGGGCGAGGAGTACGACGTCTACCTGCGTGGCAACCAGACCGAGTTCAACGGCATCTCGGATCTTGGCCGCATCTATCTAAAAGCCGCTAACGGCGAGATGGTCAGTCTCTCGACCCTGGCCACCGTCAAGCAGGTGGCGACCGCCAACCGCCTCAACCACTACCAGCGGCAAAAGGCGATCACCCTGACCGCAGACGTCCACCCCGACCACACCCTGGGGGAGGCCCTCGATTTTCTCGATGGCTGGGCCAACGCCAACCTGCCCACCGGCATGACGGTGGATTACGCGGGTGATTCCAAGGATTACCGCGACAATCAGGGGGAGATGGTGCTGGTGTTCGGCCTCGCCCTGCTGGTGGTCTATCTGGTGCTGGTGGCCCAGTTCGAGAGCACCCTGACCCCGGCGGTGGTGATGGTGACGGTGCCGCTCGGCATTTTCGGTGGTCTCTTGGGCCTGTGGTTGACGGGGCAGGAGATGAGCATCTACAGCCAGATCGGGATGATCATGCTGATCGGCATGGTGACCAAGAACGGCATCCTCATCGTCGAGTTCATCAACCAGCTGCGCCAACGCGGTGAAGGGTTTGAGGAGGCGATCATCGCAGGCTCGGTGCGCCGCCTGCGCCCCATCCTGATGACCTCGCTCACCGCCATTATCGGCGCGGTGCCGCTGATGCTCTCCATGGGGGCGGGCTACGAGAGCCGGATGGCGGTGGGGACAGTGGTCTTCTTCGGATTGTCGCTGGCGACCCTGGTCACCCTGCTGGTGGTGCCCGCCATCTACCATCTGCTGGCGCGCCACGCAGGGATGACAGGGGCGCGGGATCAACAGGTAGACGAAGCGCTGGCTGCCAAAGGGGCAGGGGAGTCGCAACCTCCGACTCCCTGACTTGAATCCTGATCTGAATCCAACAGAGGCCAGTTGCCAGCCTCCATCAACACAAGGGCGCCTGCGGGCGTCCTTGCTATTGCTGGCGGCGGCCTATTCTGCGGGATCTATAGGGACAAAAAGCCATCGCTCCCCTTGGCCGCAACCGGTATAATGCGCGACCCGAATTTTTCCAGGTGTTCAAAATGCAGCCGGTACCCAACCTTTTCTCCTATCCCCGCTATTGGGCCGAGTGCTACGGCACGGCGCCCTTCCTGCCCATGTCCCGCAAAGAGATGGACAAGCTGGGTTGGGACAGCTGCGACGTCATTCTGGTGACGGGGGATGCCTACGTGGATCACCCGAGCTTCGGCATGGCGGTCATCGGCCGCATGCTCGAATCCCAGGGCTTTCGGGTCGGCATCATCGCCCAGCCGGACTGGTCATCGAAGGATGACTTTATGCGCCTTGGCAAACCGAACCTCTTCTTCGGGGTGACGGCGGGCAACATGGACTCCATGATCAACCGCTACACCTCCGATAAAAAACTGCGCCACGACGACGCCTACACCCCGGGGGATGTGGGTGGCAAGCGACCGGACCGCGCCACTCTGGTCTATACCCAGCGCTGCAAAGAGGCGTTCAAAGAGGTGCCGGTGCTGATTGGCGGCATCGAGGCGTCCCTGCGCCGCATCGCCCACTACGACTACTGGTCCGAGACCATTCGCCGCTCCATCCTGCTCGATGCCAAGGCCGATATCCTCATCTACGGCAACGCCGAGCGGCCGCTGGTGGAAGTGGCCCACCGCATCGCAGCGGGGGAGACCATCGACACCATGCAGGATATTCGCGGCACCGCCGTGATCCGCAAGGAGCCGCTGCCGGGCTGGAAAGGGGTGGATTCGAGCAAGCTCGACCAGATTGGCCGCATCGATCCCATCATGAACCCCTATATGGAAGGGGCGCCCTGCTCGGATGATGCGACCGAAGCGGCCCCTGCCGCGCAGGAAGCCCAGCCGGTGCTGGTGCAGCCGCCCAAACCCAAGCCGTGGGAAAAAACCTATGTGAAGCTGCCGGCGTTCGAGCGGGTGAAAGAGGACAAGGTGCTCTACGCCCACGCCTCGCGCATTTTGCACCACGAGACCAACCCCGGCTGTGCCCGCGCTCTGTCGCAGGCTCACGGCGATCGCATCGTCTGGGTCAACCCGCCCGCCTTCCCGCTCGAAACCGACGAGATGGACGGCGTATTCGGCCTGCCCTACCAGCGGGTGCCGCACCCCGCCTATGGCAACGAGAAGATCCCGGCGTTCGAGATGATCAAGACCTCGGTCAACATCATGCGCGGCTGCTTTGGCGGCTGCTCCTTCTGCTCCATCACCGAGCATGAAGGGCGCATCATCCAGAGCCGCTCGGAAGAGTCGATCCTCAAGGAAATCGAAGATATCCGCGACAAGGTGCCGGGCTTTACCGGCGTCATCTCGGATCTCGGCGGCCCCACCGCCAACATGTACAAGCTGCGCTGCCAGAGCCCCAAGGCCGAGCAGACCTGCCGTCGCGCCTCCTGTGTCTGGCCCACCATCTGCCCGCACATGGATACCGACCACAGCCCGACCATCAACCTCTATCGCAAGGCGCGCGACCTCAAGGGGATCAAGAAGATCCTCATCGCCTCCGGCGTGCGTTACGACATCGCGGTGGAAGATCCCCGCTATATCAAGGAGCTGGCCAAGTACCACGTCGGCGGCTACCTCAAGATCGCGCCGGAACACACCGAGGAGGGGCCGCTCTCCAAGATGATGAAGCCGGGCATGGGCAGCTACTACCAGTTCAAGGAGCTGTTCGACAAATACTCCAAAGAGGCGGGCAAGCAGCAGTACCTGATCCCCTACTTTATCTCCGCCCACCCGGGCACCACGGATGAAGACATGATCAATCTGGCGCTCTGGGTCAAAGAGAACCGCTTCAAGCTCGATCAGGTGCAGAACTTCTACCCGTCGCCGCTCGCCAACGCCACCACCATGTATTACACGGAGAAAAACCCGTTAAACAAGGTGAGCCGCGAAGGAGGCGATGTGTTTGTCGCCAAGGGCGAGCGTCGTCGCCGTCTGCACAAGGCGCTGCTGCGCTATCACGATCCGGCAGGCTGGCCGATGATCCGCGAAGCACTGCTCGCCATGGGCAAGGGCCACCTGATTGGAAACGGCCCCGGCTGTCTGGTGCCTGCGGAAGGGCGCAACGAGCGCGCCGCCAGCGGCAAGGGGATGAAACCGGCCCTGACTCGCCATAGCAACATTGCCCATCAGCGTGGCAATGGTGGTAATGGCACAGGTAACAAGCCGACGGGCGGCAAGCCGGTGGGTTCTCAGCTGCACAAAGGCGCTGACAACGGCAAACCGGCCGCACAGGGCGAAGGCAAGGGTAAACCAGCAGGGAAACCCGCCCACAAGGGTAAAACCCCGACCCGCGCAGGCTCCGCCAAGCCGGGTGCCAAACCCGCTGCTCAGGGCGGCAAGCCAGCGGCCAAAGGGAATGGTGCCAAGCGTCCGGCGCGGTGATATTCCTGATTGGAAAGCGATAGAAATAAAAAGGCGACCGGATGGTCGCCTATTGTTTTAAATTAAATATATTTTGTTCTGTCAAGCACAGGAACTACTTGAACGACCTTCAATTCTTTGGTTTTCTTTCATTAAACTAATATCTACCAAACGAGGGGTTACATTTAAATTTGTTGCAATAGCTCTGATTTGATTTAGGTATGTAATATAGTCGCGAGTGCTCAAGGATTTTCCACTTGGCTTTTTTGTCACTATTTTCATGCGGTGTAAAACTCGCCAAGCATGTAGATCAATCACACCGTAGCGATTCGAATCAAACATTGTTAAAAATGCTGAAGCTGTTGGAACTGCAACACCATCTAATGTGCATAATGTATCTATTCTTTTTTTATCACCATGTGATTTATTAAAGGCTTGAGACATCACTACATTTATTTTTTCTGTGCTGTTTTTATTTTGCAATGTTATTTTTCTTGTGCTTTTCCAACGGCATATTTCAATGAATAAATCCTTTGAAAAATGTTTGTTTTTTATTTCATTGCTGAGTTTTTTTTGCAAGCTAATAAAGGATTCATCAGGCTCGACAGTTAATAGAAATCTCTCTATTTCAGGATACATAAGCCTCCTTCATATATAAATTGGATCAAGAAAATCTTAACCTGAGCCACCACATTTCTGTGTGAGGCTTAGCACCACCAAATATTACGCTGCTGCCCATGGTAATTCAAAGGAGGAAATCTGGGACACCCACCTTTCTGTATGGGGCGTAACGTCACCAAATCCTACGCTATCGCCCATGGATTACAGCTTCCAATATGCTCCATTGACCAGAGCGAAATCTGGGACACCCACCTTTTTGACAGCGGCGTAGTGCTGGTCTTGACTTGAGAGGTCACCGTTGAGGGATGCGCCATTGAGAAATCTGAAAATCTGGGACACCCACCTTTTTGACAGCGGCGTAGTGCTGGTCTTGACTTGAGAGGTCACCGTTGAGGGATGCGCCATG